>DASXSW010000223.1:0-9568 GCA_036505755.1 Binatia bacterium
GAAGATATTGGTGTCGATGCACGAAAACGAGCAAGGGCGGAGAATCTTAAAACAGACCGACGACACCACAAAGTTCGATCCGGTACCTGAGGGAGATGCGGCGCTTCAGCGAAGGCTCTCGGAAATCTTTGATTCTGCTAAGAAGAATTAGCCGGTCGCTTCGGAAGGCGCGGCGTGCACATTCTGCGGGTCAGACCTGGGCCAGCGATTTAGGTGCCGGGTGTTTGTATTGACTTATTTGTGGCGACACTATGTCGATTGGTTCGAGACTTAGCGCATAACGCAGGCCTAGCCGTTAGGCTGCGCCTCTTCCAGATGTGCCCGAATGCCATCCAACCACGACTGTAATTCGCCCCCGAGCGTTCTGGCGACACGCTCGCATTGAAAAGCTCTAATCTCAACGCCCAGAGGACGCGCGCTGGGGAATAGTGCGAATAAATTCACAATGTCTTGAAACGTACGCACCTCGCTCGTAGGCGGCTCGATAGCATCAAGCAGCTCGGGAGTCACCTCGGCCTCTTCTTGCTGGGTAAGTCTGCACCCGGTGGGGATCGGTTCCACGGTCGCTCTAACAATGAATGGCGGATCAGTCTCACTTCGATTCTCGACGAGCCATGGCGCAACCAATCGCACGCATCGGCTCCTATACTCCATGATCCGCGCGCCTCTGTGAAATCGATGATAGAAAACGGAGCCTTCCCGTACGGGCTCTTCGCCTTCGAGTTCCACCCGGATGACCTGAATATTTGGATTGAGAAGTGCCTTGCGTCGGAGATCGCTCACCACGGCGAAAACTTGAGCCGGCGCTGCGTGGATATCCACTGCCGCCGAAAATATCAGGCGTTGCCCAGGCCGTTGAAAAAGACCCATCTGCTTCGTCAGACTGTGTGAAAACTCCGTTCAGGGTTCGTCTCGGCTCACCACGAACGTAAGTGAGGCATCAGAAATCAAGATTTAGCCGTTCGCCCTGAGCATTGTCGAAGGGCTCCTATCGACTTTCAACAGTCTGTCGTTGCGCTCAACCGTTTCACTCCAACGTACTGCTCAACTACGCCTACGCCCAGCCTGTCCAGGGCGGGTCGAAGGATCGGTTTTTCGCGCGCCTCGCAGCCGGAAACTTTTTGACCGCTCTGATGACAAGTTTTTTTCGTCAGGCCTCATTCACTACTGCAGTGGCGGCACCGAAAAGAGAATTCCTCCGAACAGGAGATATGCGAGCAACAATGTCCAGATCACGTTAACGGCTTGGGCGAGAAGAAAAGCAGCCGCGGGCCGGCCTCCCTCCATGCTCACCAGGTCGGTAAAGCGTGTTTCAAGGCCGATGCAAGTAAAGGCTAGCCCGAACCAGATTACCCGAAGACCAGCCAGTGTTCCCTTGGTCGCATCCACAGTTGCCTGGTCGAGCAGGAACGAAAAAACAACCGAGGCGATCAGGAAGCCAAGGACAAACTTCGGAAAGCGCTCCCAGATCACTCCTGCGTTCGGCCGTTCGCCCGTCTCCGCGCCCTTTTTGAAAGTCCACCAGAGCGATATTAAAAACGCGGCGATGCCGATCAAGACGTTCTGGGAGAACTTCACGATGACGCCGGCTTTCATGGCCAGATCGCTAATGAGAGCACCGGCCGCCACCACAGAGCCGCTCGTGTCGAGCGTCCCACCAAGCCAGGCCCCCGCCACGATGTCGGGCATCTCAAAAGCTTTCGCGATCCAGGGCATAAGCACCATCATGGGGACGGCGACGATCAGAACCAGCGAAGTCACATAGGAGAGCTTTTTCTTATCACCCTGAATCGCCCCGCAGGCGGCAATCGCCGCCGACACGCCGCAGATGGAAACCGCTGTCGAGAGCATCACCGCAAACTCATCGTCCACCCGGAACTTCCTGGAAAGCCAGAAGCAAATGTACCAGATCACCGCTACGACGAGGATCGCCTGGACGATTCCAAGGGCGCCGGCTTGTACGATCTCAAAGAAGAGAATACCTGCTCCTAGGATCACAAGGCCCGTTTTGATGTAGTATTCGGTTTTGATCGCCTCCATGAGCCATTGCGGAACGCCAACGATATTGCCGATGAACAGTCCGATGATGAGAGCAAAAATAACGTACTCCAGTCCCCAGTAGTTCATCGTCGCGTTGCCCGCAATCACGTGAGAAAGCCAGGCGAGAACATAAACGATCGGAAAGCCGATTATGTAGTTAACCACGTTTCCGCCCATGAGCAGTATTCCAATGGCGGAGAGAATGAGGAACGCGATCCCGATCTTGACGGCGTTCCAGATGTTTTCTCCTCCGAATACCATGCCGCCGACCGCGCCTGCTCTGGCGCCGACGGCGCGGTCAATGTCCGCTGCCTTTTTTTGCAGCCCTTTGTCTTTCGCCTTTTTCCCTGCAGCGGCCAATTTTTTTGAGGCGTCGCCAATGACCTTGCGGTCGTTTCCTTCCAGTGCCGTCTTGAGTGCCGTTGCCGACGCTACCAAATCGGTCTCGCCTTTGGCCTTGGCCTCCTTGATAAGTGCTTCGACTACCGGCTTGTTCTCCGTTGCTGTGGCAGCGAATTCACCGTCGGTGGCCCAACTAAATTTCGGCAACGCCGGCCGCACCCCGACGACCACAGCGACGATGATGAGGAAACCCAGCCAAACGGCCATCCAGTCTTCGGTTCTCAATAGGGTTAAGCCATTTTTATTTTCCGGCATCGGCACCCCCTGATTCGAGCCTTCGGGTCAATTCACGGCAGCGGATCGTATCTTCGGCTTACGATTGATGTCAAGGATCAAATTACGGCAGCGAAACAGTTGGTCGCACCAAAATAAGTTAGACCCAGCACCTCACTACCTCGTGTCTCCTCCATCGTCTATACTAGTATGTAGGCAAACAACTCGTTCGCCGACGAAGGTGGTACAAGTGGAACGGCAAAATAAAACATTGGCTGATCTTGGAGCTCAAATCGATGAATGGCTGCGGGCGCAGAACGACTCCGTCAACGCAGATCAGTTCGCCGGGATACTGCGTAGCTTGCTCAAGCTGGCGCAGGACGATGCCGAACGTGGAGATCTGAAAATCTTAAACCGCGCCATGCAGGAGCTGCGCCACGCCTTTAGAATCTTCGCGCCCTACCGCCATATGCGCAAGGTCAGCATCTTCGGCTCGACCCGGGTGCAGGAAAGCGATCCGTATTATCATCTGGCGCGCAGCGTCGGGGAAAGCCTGGCACAAGCCGGGTTCATGGTGATCACGGGCGCCGGACCGGGTATCATGCAAGCCGGGCATGAGGGCGCGGGGAGAGACAACAGTTTCGGAGTCAATATTCGTTTGCCTTCGGTGCAAAATGCCAACCCGTTTATTCGCAATGACCCGAAACTTATGGACTTTCACTTTTTCTTCACGCGCAAGCTGATGTTCGTCAAGGAAGCCGACGCGGTGGTGATTTTCCCCGGCGGCTTCGGCACCCATGACGAGCTTTTGGAATCGATCACGCTGGCTCAGACCGGCAAGACTCAGCTCGTGCCCATTATCTTGATGGACGTTCCTGACGGTACCTACTGGAGCCGCTGGCAAGAGTTTCTTCGCGATAACGTGATGAGCCGCGGTTATATTACCGAGAGAGAAATGACCTTTTTCAGAATCCACACCAGCGCCGAGGCGGCGGTAAAGGAAATCACCAATTTTTACCATAATTTTCATTCCTACCGATTCGTTAAGAAAGACCTGGTGATTCGTCTCAATCATCCGCCGACAGCCGAATTGATCGACCGGCTCAACCGCGACTTCGCGGACATTGTTACCGGCGGCAAGGTCCGGCAAACCGCGCCGCTGCCCGCTGAGGCCGACGATCCCGACAAGCTGCATTTGCACCGGCTCGTGATGCGTTTCAACCGCGAAGACTACGCCCGGCTGCGGCAAATGATCGATGTGATCAATGCGGAAGAGTCCGGGTTAAAATCTGCCTCAGCAATTTTCTCTGTGGCTCAATAGCCAGGAATGGTCTTAGAGCTGCACATTTCGATAGGCAGATTGGTTAGAGCGGCCGATTGTGCAGACTTGACGCCTCCTCTGTGGTGCGGCTAAAAGGTACTAGACACGTTACCCCACGCATCGACTCACCAAGTTGCCGAAAGGAGTCCTGCTATGTTTGAAACCGATCGTTTCATACAAGACTGTTGCGACGGCTTGCGGGAAACCAACGCGCATGCCGCGATAAGAGATATCGTCGCAAGAGCAGTGGTTGAACCTCGTGAGGTTCTAGCGTCGCTCGGCGAGCCAAAACTTTCCGGCCTCCAGACCCTTTTTCGGTCCGAGACATTGACGATCCTCAATGTCCTGTGGGGACCGCGCATGTCTCTGTACCCGCACGACCACCGGATGTGGGCTGTGATCGGGATCTACAGCGGGCGCGAGGATAATGCCTTCTTTCAGCGGAGCGAGACCGGCCTACGTCAGCACGGCGGCAAGACGCTTGACAGCAAAGAGACGATTCCTCTCGGCGAAGCGGTCATCCACGCAGTCACGAACCCGCTCGATCAGATCACCGCAGCCATCCATGTCTATGGCGGTGATTTTTTCGCCGTTCCGCGGAGCGAATGGGACCCACAAACGTTGCAGGAGCGACCATTTGACTTGGAACATGCCAAAAGAGTTTTTGCAGAATCAAACAAGCGCCTCGCGTCCGCCGTGACGTGAGTTGTCCGCTAGAACCGTTGGTGCTCTGAGCAAGTTCTTTCCCTTCATTTATCGTTCAACCGTCGTCCTGAACGCACATGCCAGTAAACTCTGCGCATGCAAATAACCGCGTTACGCAAGACCTAGGCTAAGCCGTGCTGCCGAAAGAAACCGACTTGAGATGCGAGATTGTAGTTATAGACTAGGCCATATGTTTCGAGATCGAATTGACTTCGTGCATTGGAAAAGTTGCATGCTATCGGGACGAGCGGCGGCAAAGGTGATGATTTGCCATGAAGGATAGATTCAAAATCGCCGCGGATCTCCGGGCGATTGCCCGTCTTCTCACCATAAAGGGCGAGAATCCCTTTAAGGCCCAAGCCTATGATCGCGGCGCCAGCGCTCTGGAAAATCTCCAAGGCGATCTTGACGGCCTCGTCAAGGCGCGCCGGTTGAGGGAAATTCCCGGCGTCGGCACTGCGCTCGCTGCGATTATCGAGGAGATTTACCAGTCGGGTGAATGTTGGTTGCTTGAGCAGCTGCAACAGGAGCTGCCGGCCGGGGCCGTCGAGCTCAGTGAACTTCCCGGCCTGACCCTCAAGAAAATCATCGCTCTGCACGACGTTTTGCGCGTCGAAAGCATCGCCGAGCTCAAATCCGCCTGCCAGGAAGGCCTGGTTGCCAAAGTAAAGGGCTTCGGCCTGAAGTCTCAAGCGAAGCTGCTGGCGGATATCGAAAAGCTCGAGACCCCGAAAGAGGGATCTCTGCTGCTTCATCATGCTCTCGAAGAAGCGGAAAGAATTCTCGGGCACCTGCGCGCGTGCCCGGAAGTGATCGAAGCGGATGTTGCGGGAGCGTTGCGACGGCGCAAAGAAACGATACGGAAGATTTGTGTCGTTGCGGCCAGCGATCAGCCGAGGCCAGTGCTCGATCAATTTCTGCGCTACCCGGCGCTGGCTCATACCGACAACCTTGAGGATGCCAGGTGTCTTGCTCGCCTGTCAGGCGGTCTCCAAGCCGAACTCGTCATCGTAGCGCCGAACAAATACCTCGCTACGCTTCACGCCCGCACCGGCTCACGGCGGCATATCGCGAAACTCCAAGACTTGGCGCGCGCGAAGGCGGTTACTTTTTTTCCCGATACGTCGCGCACAAAAGGCGGCAAACCGCGAAGTATCGAGAGCGAAAGCGAAATTTATCGGCGCCTGGGACTTCCGTATATCGCGCCTGAGTTGCGCGAAGACGACGGCGAGATCGAGGCCGCCAGCGCCGGCACTCTGCCGCAGCCGCTAACGCTCGATGACGTTCGCGGCATGACCCACTGTCACACGGTCTATTCGGATGGCCGCAATAGCGTTGAACAAATGGCCTTGGCGGCCGAAGCGATGGGCATGGCCTATCTGACGATCACCGATCATTCGCCGAGCGCGTATTACGCGCGCGGCGTGGGTATCGATCGGTTACGGGCGCAGTGGGATGAAATCGCTCGCGTGCAGCAGCGCGTGAAGATAAGACTTTTCAAAGGAACCGAGTCGGATATTCTCGAAAACGGTTCGTTGGACTATCCCGACCATTTCCTGGAGCAATTCGACATTATCATCGCGAGCATTCACTCGCGCCACAAAATGGATTCCGATCAGATGACGCAGCGGCTGTTGTGCGCGCTCAAATTGCCGTTCTTTAAAATCTGGGGGCACCCGCTCGGCAGATTGATCCAATCGCGGCCGCCGTTCGCCTGCCGTATGGAAGAAGTGCTGGACGCGATCGCGGTGTCCAAATGCGCGATCGAAGTCAACGGCGATCCGCGCCGTCTCGACCTCGAGCCGCGCTGGATTCGCGCCGCGCGAGAGCGTGGCATTAAATTTATCGTTTCCACGGACGCTCATTCCATCAGCGGTTTGGAAAATTTGCCCTATGGCGTGTCCACGGCGCGGCGCGGCTGGCTCACCCGCGGCGAAGTTCTGAATACGCTTGACGCCGAAGGTTTTATCCAGGCAGTTCATCCATGAACCGCATGTTTGTGCTGTCGCCGGCGAACTGCAATGGTCTGCGCGCCCGGTGGCTGCTCAGGAAAAACAGCCGATCGGATTTGGCGCGACGTTTGCGCAGCTCTGGCGTTCCGTTGGGCGAGGTTTTTACCTTTTTGAGCGCGCTCTATTTTCGCGGCAAGCTCAGTTATGCGCAGGCCTTCGCGCGACCGCCGTCCGAGTGTCCGGGAATTTTGATCATCACACCGAGTGCCGGTCTCATACCGCATGACACGTTGATTCGAATGCCGAAACTCAGGGGATTCGGCCGCGTGCCGATCCGTCTCAAGAATCGGCTCTACTGTTCTTCGCTTCGGCGCAGCGCCACAAGGCTCGCTAGTGAAATGGGTTCTGACTGTGAGCTGATTCTTCTCGGAAGTATTGCCAGCGGCAAGTATCTGGACATATTGAGTCCAATTTTTGGCAGCCGGCTGCGCGTTCCTGCTGACTTCATCGGTCGAGGCGATATGAGCCGCGGTGGGTTGTTGCTGCGCCGCGTGAACGAAAATCGCGAACTGAATTACATCGACCCCGCCACATTGTTCGCTCCCGGCCCGAAGCGACGCCGTACCAATAGAAAAATACTCGATAACCTGCCTGAACAGCCACCAATCCCGGAAGATTTCCCGCCTAAATAGTTGTCAGTTTGTGAGATTCTGCCGCGCACACTTCGATCGTTCGGTTCGGCTCACGCCAGACTAAGTTCAGCATTAACTGAAAGCATCAACGATATTAAGTCAGCCTGGTGCTGCCGGCCCGAAGCGAGGAGTAGAGGCTCGCCGTTGATTCGACGCCATTGACTGGCCGATTCGCCGGTTTACTCCAAGATTCCGGCCGGAAACGAGAAGGACAAGCCCAACACAGGAAGCTAAAATCCTTCAAGTAAGATGCTTGAAATTCTTGCAGCCGGAGAAGACCGATTTTTCAATCTTCTAGAAAAGCCAAGGGATTTGCTCACAACTGTTGCTGGCGCGAAGTTTGCACCGTTTTTGGGGTGACGTGGTGCTGTGTTAGTGCGAGGCATGGGTCATGACGACAGCATCATCAGCGATAACAAATCCAGTTGAGCTTTCAGCTCGTTCACTCCTGCAAACGGTTCTGGCACGTTTGGGCCCGCGAGAATTTACCGTCCAACTGTGGGACGGCGAGCAATGGCCGCCCGAGCCGAACGCCCCGACGGAATTCAAACTGGTCTTTCGCACGCCTAACGTCGTACGCAGTATGTTTAGCGATGTCAGCTCGCTGAGCTTCGGCGAGGCGTATATCTATGGTCACCTCGATGTTCAAGGTTCCTTAATCGATGTCTTCGAGTCCGGTGATCGGCTGCTGACCCTTCATTACCCGCCGTCGGAAAAGCTAAAGCTGGCACGATGGCTCTGGTCGATCCCGGCGCCAAAGTACCCGCGCAGTGGAACTTTTTCCGGTTTTGCCCGACGCTTTACACCGACTGCCGCGCGTATCCGGGCCGCGGTGAATTATCACTACGATCATCCGGTAGATTTCTGGAAATTATGGTTGGACGAGTCTCTGTCTTATAGCTGCGCTTACTTCGAATCACCGGAAGCCTCGCTGCCCGAGGCTCAAAAGAGCAAGCTCGATTACGTGTGCCGTAAGCTACGGCTAAGGCCAGGGCAGCGCCTGCTCGATATGGGATGCGGCTGGGGCGCGCTGGTGATGCACGCCGCGGCAAACTATGGTGTCGAGGCTCTCGGTCTCACGCTGAGCCGGCATCAGGCGGAAGTCGCTCGCGAGCGCATTCGCGCCGCCGGTTTGGCAAGCAAGTGCCGCGTCGAAGTGGAAAACTTTCTCGAGTTCCCGCCCAGCGAAACCTTCGATCGCATCGCCAGTGTCGGGGCGGCCGAACATGTTCCGGAAAAATGTTTTGACGATTATTTTGCCCGAGCCTTCGACCTGCTCCGTCCCGGCGGTCAATTTCTCCATCACGCGATCGTGCGCGCGCCGAGCATCCAAGAGCGACCCGGCCGCTCGTTTATGGATCGCTACGTGTTTCCCGATCATTTCCTCGCCACCATTGGGCGCACGGTCGCCGGCGCCGAAGCCGCGGGCTTCGAAGCGCGTGATGTCGAAAGTTTGCGCGAACACTACAAGCTGACACTGGAGCATTGGCTCCGTCGTTTCGAGGCCGCGCAGAGCGAGGTCGAGCGCCAAACCGATCCCCTGAGTTTTCGGGTTTTTCGCTTGTACCTGGCCGGTTCAGCCTATGAGTTTCGCTGTGGCCGTCTGAGCATTTATCAAACGCTGCTGGACAAGCCCGAGCGCGGTCGAAGCAATCCGCCGCTCACGCGAGCGAACTGGTACAGGTGATCGGACAAACTCGGAGATGTAGAAAACCTGGAAACGTCAACAAAACGAATCGCGAGGTGCTTTATCTCGTATCGCGACGTCCGCGTCGCGGTTGAAAACACGGGCTATTCCACCGTGCTCAAAACCCTCCGTGCCGTGCTCCCGCGACCATATTGATTCACGATCCAACAGGCGCTTGGTCAGTTCAGTCAATCTTGAATTCAGAGCGATAAGGCGCTGCGACTGAACTCCTTGACCCTGCGACTGCAATTTAACTACGATTGCAGGGCAAGAGGAGGATTCTATGTGTGTGAGAATACCGCCACATCGGCGAATGACTTTTATCGTACCGGCACTCTTGCTTGTTTGTGGCCAAGCTCACGCGCAAGAAAAACTCAAGATTTCCTACAGCTCGGTGGATGCTCCGAACGCCAATTGGTATATCGCCGAGAACAAAGGGATCTACCAAAAATATGGCTTGGACGTAGATTTGGTCTTCATCCCGACCTCGACGACCAACGTCGCCACCCTGGTTGCCGGCTCGATCAAAGTCGGCAATATTTCCGGCGGCAGCATC
>DASXSW010000224.1:0-5556 GCA_036505755.1 Binatia bacterium
ATTCTTGAGTTCTTTGAAAGCGCTGTACTGGGGCCGGACCATCAGCCACTGCAGCACCTGATCGTTGACGGCCAGCACGGTTTTGAGAGGAGCGTTGCCTTGAGTGACGGCGACCAGGGCGCTGCTCCCGGAACCGGTGAAATCCATTTCTCCTGCCAGCACGGCTTGAAGGCCGGTGGTGGATGCCATGACGACGATATTGAGATCGATCCCTTCCTCTTTCATATAACCCCGCTCCTTGGCGAGCGGAAAGATGATGAACTGAAACGACTTGGATGGCAGGGTGACGTTGATTTTATCGAGGGCGAAGGCCGATTTGCCGGGAAGCAGCAACACGCCGATCAGCAGCGACGCGATCATCGACAGGATGATTTTTCTCATTGTTCAGTCCCTCCTGAAATAAGATACCGAGCAGGCAGCGAAACCGGTCACGGCCCACATTACAAAAGCCAATTTTCGAAGTCGAGGGGAAATTTAAGGGCTTAAAGGGCAGACTTGTATCTTGACGTCGTCACTTAGGGATTGCAGATTGCGCCACAATCCGGACTCACGGCTGTACGCGGGCTTTCGCTATTTCAAAGCGGCAAGCAGTTGAGTCATTTCCTCGAACCCGAGGCGCGAGAAGATTATTACGATTTAAGCCGTGGTAGTATCTTCTCGCCGAACACATCCAGCTGCCGCGGATCGGGATCAGCCACGCCGATGATCAGTGTGTCCAGTCCTCTGGACAGGAAGGCTTCGATCCGACCAGTCACAGCAGCTGGCGAGCCCACCAACGATGTGCTAGCCACGTCGGAACGCAAGCGGCCATAGTAGCGCATCACGTAGTCCTCGACAGTTTTCACCGCTTTGGCTTGATCATCATTGATCGCCATGAACGTGAGGCCGGCTTTCTCTATGTCGTTCGGATTTCTTCCGGCGGCCCGGGCGTATGCGGAGACTTTTTCCCACGTGGTTGGGAAGTCCGGAATGGCGGAGCTGCCGCAGATAAAGCCGTCGGCCCAAGTGCCGGCACGTTTAAGAGCGGCGTCGGCGCTACCGCCGGTCCAAATCGGTGGATGCGGTTTCTGAATCGGGCGAGGGCCGACCGTCAGATTCTCGACATTGAAAAACTTGCCTTTGTGCGTGACGTTTTCTTCGGTCCAGAGGCGCTTCATCAATTGCACTTGCTCAACGGCCCTGCTGCCCCGGTGTTCATACGGAATCTCGACCGCTTTGTAATCGTTTTCGCGGCTGCCGAAACCGAGACCAAGCGTGATTCGGCCATTGGAAATGAAATCGAGAGTGGCGATGATCTTGGCGAGATGCGCCGGATGGCGCGTGTTGCCTAGCAACACCGATGTGCCGAGTCGAATCCTTTGAGTGACTGCGGCGGCGGCGGCGAGGATCGTCAAGGGTTCGAGGTTGTCGTAAACGATGCGGTCGATGGTCCACATGGAATGGCAACCCATCGCCTCGCATTTCTTGGCAAAGTTGACGACATTTTCTGGTTTCGTTAACGGGGCTGGATTAACCCAGGCGAGACCGATGTTGGCCATTTTTCTCCTTAGCTTGCGCTGTAGGGCAGTTCAAATCGTTCAATCATCAAGACGTCCGGTCAGAGCAAAATAGACCAGCCATCGGCCCCTTTTCAAGTTTCGGCCGCTGCGATATACCGAAGTCGACAAAGGAGGATTGGAAAAATGGACGCATCGACATTCAAACTCAAGACCCCGCATATCACCGAAGGGCGAAGTCATATTCCGCTAGCCCAAACAGAGCATATGACGATTGGGCTCAACTACTACATCCCTGGGCGGAAAAATAAGCTGCACACCCACCCCGGCGAAGATCATACCTTCGTGGTGATGGATGGCCAGGCGACTTTCTACAACAAAGAGCATCAGCCGACGGTACTTAATAAAGGCGAAGGGATCATGTTGCCGGAGAATTATTACTATTACTTTCAGAGCACAGGCGATAAGCCGTTGGCGCTGTTTCGCGTCAGCGCGAAGAAAGGCAACAAGCCGAAGGTCGTGCGGGTCGATGCGGAGGGCAATCGACGAACCGATGAAGAGATCGATTTCGTCGTCGTAGACGGGCAAGTGGTAGAAGGGCAATACTGGGAGTTTAAGTAAACGCGGATGAAGATCACGGACGTCAGGACGATTCGTCTGCGTGCCGAGATTCCCAGTGAGGGACAGGTATTCAGTCGTTCCGGCATTCGAAATTCGCGATCTGCGACCCTGGTTCAGGTCGAAACTGATAAAGCGATCACGGGCCTTGGCTCCTGCTCGGGCAATGGTGAGCTTATCGAGTTCATCGTCGCGAACGTCCTCAAGCCTCTGCTTATCGGTATGGACCCGACGGAGATCGACGCGATCTGGGACAAAGCCTACGTCCGAGGCGGTCATAAGGAATTCGGCACGCGCGGCATCGGCGTTGTCGCGCTGAGCGGAGTTGATATCGCGCTGTGGGATATTCTCGGCAAGGTGCGTGGCGTGCCGCTTTACCAGCTGCTGGGCGGCAAGTGCCGCGACAAGGTTCCGGTTTATGCAACTGCGCTCTATCCTGAAGAGCAGTCGCGCGTGGCAAAGCGCGCGCGCGGATTTGCCGAGCAGGGCTTTCACGGCGTCAAGATCAAAGTCGGTTTCGATCTCGATCAAGATACTCGGATCGTGCGCGCGGTGCGCGAGGAATTAGGAAAAGATTTTGTCATTATGACCGACGCCAACCAGGGATACACGCTCGATGTGGCGCTTAAAGCCGCCGATGCTTTTGCCGAGTGTGGTGCGTATTGGCTCGAGGAGCCGCTGTTTGTCGAAGACATCGAGGGCCACGCGACGCTCCGCGAGAAAGGCAAGACACCGATTGCCGTCGGTGAAAACTTGCACATGTGCTATGCCTTCGAAAATTTCATTGCGCGCGGGGCAGTGGATTTTATCCAACCGGATGTCGCGCGCGCCGGTGGTATCACTGAAATCAGAAAGATCACCGCGGTGGCTGCAAAGCATAAGGTGCCAGTCTCGTTTCATACCTGGGGCGACGGCGTGGCGCTCGCCGCCAGCGTTCATCTCGCCGCGGCGCTGCAAGATTGCATCGTGATGGAGCTCGACTACACTTACAATCCACTCCGCGAGGAATTGTTGCGAGAACCGTTCAAAGTTTTAAACGGCTATTTGATCCCGCCGGAAAAACCGGGCTTGGGAATTGAGCTCAACGAGGAAGCGCTTGAAAGATTTGCCTTCTCGGGCGCCGAAGAGCTGGCGGTTCGACAGAAAACCTTGGTCCAATAACCACCTCGTTTGCGCGCGTAGTTTTTCAGTTACGCCCCTTCAGCAATCTCAGCCAATTCGTTCAACTATTCGGCACTGGACTAATTCTGTCGTGGCGCGGTCGTGCGCTTGCTTTGCATGACGGAAAGATTTCTTAGTGCCCGGTCTTGCGGGAATTTTCGGTAATCTACGCGCGAGTTTTAGTCGTTTATTTTCTGGCATAGCGCTTGCGCCGGTTTCCCCGAATTGAATTTACATTTGGGGAGGCGGGCATGATTAGACGCTATTTTCGGTTTTTGGCTAGACGGGCGACATCGGCAATTTCCGCGGTAACTTTATTGGCCTTTCTCGCGGCAACGATTGTACCGGCATGGGCGATGAACTCGGTTCGCGGTGGGTCTCTGCCGCAACCATTGCCGCTATTTCCGGCAGACAATTGGTGGAACTTGGATATCAGCAATTGGCCAGTAGATGCGAATTCCGGAAGCTATGTGGCCTTTATTAACAACGGTGGAACGCGGCGGCTCCACCCAGACTTTGGTGGCAATGCCGGGTCGGGGTTTTCAATCTATGGCATGCCGTACGCGGTCGTAACCGGTGTCACGAACGCGGATCTGAAGGCGGTGCAGTTTCAGTACTCAAGCGAAAGTGACGGCGTTGATCATCCGACCAATACGAGTTTTTCATTTTATCCCATCCCGCCGGAAGCGATTACCCAGCCCTATTGGGTGGAAGGTGGCGATCCAGGCAATGTCGATTTGCGTACTAGCCAAGACCGTCATCTTTTAATCGTCGATCCAGACCGAAATTATCTCTACGAGCTTTACAATGTTTTTTACAATACGACCCAGGGGAAATGGTTCGCTGGCTCTGGGGCGTTTTTCGACATGAATACGAATAATCGCCGGCCGGATACATGGACGTCGGCGGATGCAGCGGGTTTGGCAATTCTTCCCGGCCTTGTGCGATACGATGAAGTTAACGATCCAACTGTTAGCGAAATTCGCCATGCCTTCGGCGTGACGGTGCGCTCGACCAACGGCTATGTCTATCCGGCATCGCATCGCGCGGGTTCGACTGCGGGAGCATTGCCGATGGGCGCGCGCTTGCGCTTGAAGGCGAGCGTCGATGTGACCCAACGCACCAGCGATCCGAATATGCAGAAAATTTTTCGCGCGATGCAAAAGTACGGAGTGATCGTGGCCGACAATGGTTCCGACATGTATATCACTGGGACCTACGACACGCGTTGGAACAACGATATTCTCAATCCGGCGTTCAGTAGCTTGACGGCGAGCGATTTTGAAGTAATCCAGCTCGGTTACAATCCGCCTCCAGCTGGTCCCGCTGTTTTGAATTCGTTGAGTGTTACGCCTTCAAGCGTGACCGGCGGCCAGTCAGCAACCGGGACAGTTAGTCTGACAGGCCCGGCGCCTGCCAACGGAGCCGTGGTAACGCTGTCAAGCGCTAATCCTGCGGCAACGGTACCTAGCTCGGTTACGATTCAGGCGAATGCAACGTCGGCAAATTTCACGGTGAGCACGACGGCGGTTGGCTCGACTGCAATGGGGAATATTACGGCCGTCTATTCCGGGGTCACCAAATCAGCTACGCTAACGGTCAATCCGGCCGCGCCAGCGGCGCTTTCTGCGTTGACATTGAGCCCAACAACGGTTGTCGGCGGGTCAAACTCGGTTGGAACCGTTACTTTGACGAAGGCAGCACCAGCGGGAGGCCTGGTGGTCACACTTACCAGTAACAAACCGACGAAGGCGATCGTGCCGGCAAGCGTCACCGTCCCGGCGGGCGCTAGTTCGACAACTTTCAACGTCGCAACAACGACGGTTAATAAAAGGATCAGCGCCAGTATCAGTGCGTCATACAGTGGTGTGACCAAGAGCGCGACATTGACGGTCCTCAGAAGATAGATTTTAAGCGGCAGTTTGTTTCAGTGAAGGCCCGTCCGGCTCGATCGACAAGCCGGACGGGCTTTTTTATTTACGGTGTCGCAGTCGTCCTGACCAACATTTATTCCGATCAAATTTTCCGGCGGCAAGAATTCTGTTTATGCCGCGCGCCTGTGATTGCCTTAAACCGCCGAGTTGTTAAGATGATGCGGCATTTTTATGTACGAAGAAGACACGATAGCCGCGATCGCGACTCCGCCTGGCGAAGGCGGCATCGCCGTCATCAGAATTAGCGGTACAGATGCCGAAAACATCGCGACGAAAATTTTTGCTCGCGCTCAGGGTAAAAATGGCAAGCTCACGTCTCACCGGCTTTACCATGGTGAGATTCACGA
>DASXSW010000225.1:0-6541 GCA_036505755.1 Binatia bacterium
CACGGATCCCGCAAGGCCAACGGTAATGGGTGCGGGTGACTACATCGATTACCATGGTCCGTGCGACGGACCGTCCAGTACAGAGCAGATCCAGGCACAAAAACGGTTTGAGCAGTTCCGATTCGGCAGAGACTACATGGATGAAGGTTAATCACACAAGGCTTAGGCGCGAGGCAATAGTCAAGACTAACGGTTCAAACCGTTCCACCGCTATTTAATACTGCGGTCCGTTCCAAGTCGTTCCAAACGTTCAATCGCTACGCTTTGTTCAAGCCACTATAGACAATTACAACTTGGAGGGGACTTGCACGTTTTGGTAATTATCAAAACGTCAAAACGTTCTCTGGAGTGGCAAGACTTTACACTTGGAAGTCCATTGCGCTGGGGTGGCTGGCGGAGACGAAAAATAAATGAAACACTCCCTCGTTGGGTCGTTTCGACTAACTCCGTGGGATCGCTGACGATTATGGAGACTGGCGGCGGACGCGGCGGTTGAAAACTGCAAAACTGGAGAAATTGTCCTTGTGTTCTACGATCCGGGGGCCTACAGTGATTGGCTATGGCAAGAATAACCGTTGAAGATTGTTTGGATAAAGTTTCGAGTCGTTTTGATCTCGTATTGCTCGCATCAATACGAGCAAAGCAGCTCTTAAAAGGTGCCAAGCCGCTCGTAGAATCGAAGAACCGAGATATTGTTATTGCGCTTCGCGAGATCGCCGCAGGGAAAGTGCGCTGGGCTATTCCTCAGACCTGACGCGTCGAAGCGATAGGATCACTCTTCTCCATCGTTATACTGCGGCCCCGTTCCGGATCCTCATCTTACCGGAAGGCTACCGAATATCTGGCGTGTTCACGAGAATCTTACAGGTGCTCGTCCGCGCGGCGATGTAGAGAGTCTTACGGTCGGGGATCGCCGAATTCGCCATTGGCAGCAAGCTCCGGCGTAAGAATCGTGCCCAGATATCTGCCCTCCGGAGAAATAATCCAGACCCCGCCGGCCGCCGTTTCGTAGAGATTCCCTTTGCGATCGACTCGCAGGCCGTCGGTGATGCCTGGCGTCGGGCTTTGCTGATGTCGATGAACATCATGCCGTTCGTGAGGTGCCGTTTGGCTGGACCTCATAACGCTTGACGAAGTGGCCAACCTGGGCCCCCTGAACGCCGCAATCTCTGCTTGGATGCGTGGTGTTAAGACACGGTCAGGTTAAACACCGTCCTGGCATTGTCCTCGAAGATCTTTGTGCGATCCGCCGCGCTGAGCCACTCGATGTTCTCGATCATCGCTTTTACATTGTCCATGGAGTGGCCGGTTGCCGGGTCAACGGATGATCCTATGCCCGGGCACTCGGTGCCGAATAAACAGCGGTCAACGCCGACGGTTTTTATCAACAGACGCAACGCCTCTTCGGTATACAGCACGGTATCGTAATAGAGTTTGCGCATGCCGTCGGAAAATCGCCCACCGGTGCCGCGCCGCAGTGACGGCGCTTCAAAACGGCCCAACTGGTAGGGAATCGCCCCGCCGCCGTGGCTGACGACGATCTTAAGATTGGGGAAATCCTTGAAGACGGTTGAATTGACGAGGCCGAAGACCGCGATGGATTCTTCGTTGATGAAGTGCACGGAATAGGGACTGCGCTCCGAGCGTGAGCCCGTGCCATGAATATGCGCCGGCACGTCGAGCTCGCAGAGCTTTTCATAGAGCGGATACCAGTAGCGATCGCCGAGGGGCGGCGCTTCGGTGCCGCTGTTTTCGTACGGGTCAGGATTCAAAAGACAACCGACAAAACCCAGCTGCTTCACGCAACGCTCGAGCTCGGGGATCGCGTTCTGAATCGGATCGCCCGCCGTTTGCGGCAGGGCGCAAACGCCGATCCACTTGCCGGGAAAAAGTTTCATCTGGCGGTGGATGATGTTGTTGCATTCCTCGGTGAACCAGTGGACGATCCTGGTCGGCTTTTCCGACTGCATCAACTGAAACGGCCGCGGCGAAATCAGCTGGACGTCCGTGCCGTGGTCGCGCATGTAGTCCAGATGGCCTTTCGCCCAATTTTCTTTGCGATTGGCCGCCGTGCGAATCTCGTCATCCGATACATTGACGCCGCCCCGCCCGTGCGCGCCGCGGGCCGAAAGTAAATTGGCCTTATACGCCCATAATTCGGTTGGGGCTGAAACGTGGCCGTGGACATCGATAATCATGGCTTATGTTCCTCACATTCTGCCGGACGGCTTAAACCCATTAGGCAAACCCACCGCCGCCTCCGGTGCCGGCTGGAGAGCGGTATGGTACGTAGTTGATCAATCGCATTTGCAGCGCGTTTTTTCCACGGCACCTGCGAGAACGGTCCAGGTCTTGGTTTCCGACGTGCCCGATTGAAATTTGGCTTCCGTCCAGCGGCATAGACTCCAATGGCAACGTGACCATGACCGCAACGCCAAAGTTCGCGTAGTCCCCCTCCTTCATCCTCCCCCGCTCGTGCGGGGGAGGAAAGAGGTGGGGGTGTCCTGCGTGGTGAATTAAATGCGGTGCGCCCGTATCCCAATCTCGTTTCTTGCTAGTAAATCGTAAAATGCAAAAGCACTCGACTGCATATCAACGTTGCGAACGAAAATAAATAGGGGTAGCCGTGGGTTTAATGACAAACAATCACAATCATATCATCTTGAGATGGGATGCTTGATGATGGACTGTGCGCCGGAAAAAGCCTCAGAGATCTTCCCGCCGAAGCTAGGAGTGAGCTGAGTCGCAAGCTGCGCGAGAGTCAGCTCAGTCTCAACTTAAGCGCAGCGGCGACGATAGGCTTTGTCCAAACCGGCGTCTGCTTAAGGTTGCGCGCGTTCAATATCTTTCCGTGTTCCAAGTGCAACACCAACTTTGGCTTAGGCGTTTTGCCGGCGGCGGGATCTGCATCGACGCTATTGTCGTAAACACGCAGGGCCGTGATCTGTGGCAGGAGATCGATGAGATTTAATCGGCTGTGCTCGTAGCGCCGCCGGATGTGCTCCGCGGCAATGGCGTGACCGCCTTGGCGGACCCGGGCCTGTACGCGTTCGATGTGAAGCTCGGCATTGGAAAGTCCCACGTACCAAATATAGATCTCGATGCCTTGCGCTGCGGCTTGTGCGAGCAGGCGCGGGATCGTATTGGCGCCGAGCGTGGTCTCGAAGGCGAAATCCTTGTGTTCGGTGATAGCCCGCTTCAGCAGCTTCACGCCTTGATGCCAGGCCGCGCTGTTGGCATCGACTTGAGTCAGCGTTGGGTTCGCTGCCATCAGTTTACGGGCGGCCTCATCGGGGTTGTAGTATTCGCCCCCGTTTTGGCGAAAGGTCGCGCCGCCTATGCTGCTCTTGCCCGAGCCATTCACACCTGCGATGACGTAAATGCGCGACGGTCGAAGCGAAGCCATGTTAAGGCTTATTCGCCGAGCTCATTTGTGCGGCATCCCTGGTCGTTGCACCATTTCTGGATCGTGTGAGACCGGCGATGATCAAGTATCAACGACGGCGGTGAGCGGCCTTTACAGCGGCGCGTCCAAGTTTAGCGGGGCTGGCATTGAATGCGGCGTCCATCCTTTTCTTGGCTTTCGCATTCTGCATTTTGTCCAGAAGATCGTCGAATTCTGCGCCGAGGCTCTCGAGACTACGGGAGCGCACTTGCACCAGCGATTCGAACTCCTCGTAGGAGAGGAGTACCGCTTTCGGCGTGTCGTGCCGGGTAATCGCGACGGCGCCGCAGTGGGTGGCTCTTTCCAGAATCGCACCGAACTCGTTTTTGACCTGAGTGGCGGCGAAGGTCGGAATATCGACAAGCGCTCCCTGGCTATTTCTAAATGTGAGCGTGAACATGGCAAGACCTCCATTGCGCCGGGGTCATTATAACTAATTTAGCTAATATATCCAGACTGGCTATTATGACCGTTAGATGTTTTGAACGTAGCGCAGCGATTGAACGGCTGGGACGATTGGTACCAGCGTCAGCCTGCTATTGAACCCTTGAACGTTGCGCTCCATCGAGCTGTTCGCTACCGAAGTGATGCCACGGTACGCCCAGGCGACGACGGCGAGACCGGCATGATCGAGTCAGTCGAGTTCGACAAGTTACCGAAAGAATCTTTGAGCTGCGCATAGTAGTGGACACGCCTGAGCCCGCGCTTGGTGCGGTACGTCTCGCGCGTCATGTGCTGCGGGCGGAGCCGTCTCATTTGGCTAGGTCGGCTCCTGTCCTTCGAATGCCCTTTGGACTACCCTTTGGAGTTCCTGCTTTTGCTGCTCATCGGTTAAAGCATGCCACGCATCGTGCTCCGCTTTTCGTTCCGGGTGTAACTCGAAGAACAGTTCGTTGGATTCGAGAACACGGCCAGCGCGGGTGACGAAGAAACATTCAAAGGCAAATAAGTCGGTGTGCTCGTTGAGAGCAAATTCGATCTCGGCGCAGCGCTTTAATAGACTGTCCTTTTGATAGGAGCCACTAGGCAGCCAAAACGCCACGGTGAGACGAAAATAATTGTCGGCTGCATGGACGAAGGAATACCCAAAAACCTGCTTCCAGAGTGATTGGAGTTCGTCACAGCAGTCGCGGAAGGAATCTTCGTCATCGCATGTTTCACACGTTTTTTCTTCCTCGTCGCAGGTACCGACGAACCATTTGTCGTCCTCGCAGAAACAGGTGCCGACGTCATCCCCGCAGTATAGTGGGATGATGTGATATTTGAGATAGTGGTCGGCTCGACGCTCCTCGTATACCTCACATTCTGGGTATTCGGCACCCAAAAGATCGTACCAGTGGGTCCAGAACTCCTCTCGGTCCGAATTGAGAATCAAAGGGGCGCGGGCAATGGATCTACCAGCAATCGCATCGGCTGCAAGTTGAAGCGAATCACCGCGGCCGGTTGTCAAAGCCAATTTGGCTTTGTTGTACGGTAGCTTAAAAAGGAATTCGCGCCGCAAAAAGTCGGCAAGGTCATCATCGGCCCTAAACCACTCACGACTGATTTTGAGTTGCTTAAACTGCTGATGATATTGGCTTTCCAAATCTCCATCTACGACGCCCGCCATCACGACATCGGGACACGCGGTGCGCATGTCCGCTATTCTTTTATCGGGAGCGGCGCTCCGCCCAATCTTAATGGCACTCATAGACCGGGAATAAGCAAAGTAGGTCTTCATCTATTCTTCCTCCTTGAGATTGAAACGTATGGGCGCCTATGAACCAGGAAGGCCTCTTCTACCAGAGACCTTCTTTAGCCGAAACGAAAATTGTTGCCAAGACAACGTAATTGTGCTCCTGCTCGAAAAGCTCCTCTCCTGGAAAAATTCCGGTTTCAGCGCTCACATCAGGTCAAAATCAAAAGCCGGGACCGCCGGGGGCGGGAAAGCCTGGCCCAATATATTCTGCGTTCCTCATTTTCTTTGGAGAAAATCACTTACCAGCAGCAGACGAAAACGGTTCTCTATCGCTCTAAGATGAACCCCGTCCTCAAGAAAAACTTCGCCGTCTTTCCCGTCTTGGATTGGATTGCAACCCTCACCACGCATATCCCCAACAAAGGGGAGCAACTGATCCGCTACTACGGCTACTACAGCAATGTATCGAGAGGAAAAAGAAAAAAAGAGAAGCCGGAAGACAAAACCGAGATTACTGAGATCGATGCCCCGCCGGTATCTAAGAAATTAAAAAAGCGCTGGTCCTACTTCATTCGAAAAGTTTATGAAACAGACCCGCTTATTTGTTTCTATAACTGGCACTTGGGGTAACGTCCATCGCTCTCTCCTCCTCTCTCTAGTTGCCTTTTGCCTTACCCCTCGGGAACAAGTCCCGCATTTCAGGAATGACCCATAACGGGGGTTGATCATTGGCAACGCGCTGAATATTTGCGTAGCCATTGTGAAACCTCTTGCGAAAACTATCGAAAGTGGGGCCGGCGCTGTGTGGCGTCAAGGTAACATTGGGCAGGGTCAGGAGCGGGTTCGTTGGATCAGGCGGTTCCTTGGCCTGCGTATCGAGCCCGGCTCCCAGAATGCGCCCGTGGCGTAGGGCGTTAATCAGCGCTTCTTCCTGCACCACCTCACCGCGACACGTATTGATCAGAATCGCCTTGGGCTGCATGCGTGTCAGGGCCTTGGCATCGATCATGTCTCGCGTGGCGTCGTTGAGTGGCACATGCAAGCTCACCACATCGGCCGTTTCCAGCAGCGTCTCGAGGGGAACGTAGCGCACGTTTAGGCGCGCTTCTTCCTCAGGACTGCGCCGGATCGGATCGTAATAAATGATGGTGACATCAAAACCCTGCAGGCGGCGGGCCACCTGCTGGCCAATATTGCCCATGCCCACCAGCCCGACGGTTTTCCCCTCCAGCTCAAGAACGTCCACGGTGCGTGGTATTCCCCGGTGCCACTGACCAGCGGCCACATTGGGATGGAAAGTTACCAGCTTACGGTATACCGCCAGAATGAGCATTATCGTATGCTCCGCCACCGCCACTGAGTTGGCACCGCCGTTAGAACAGATGGGGATGCGTGCGGCACGGGCGCCAGCGATATTG
>DASXSW010000226.1:0-2504 GCA_036505755.1 Binatia bacterium
CGGTGACAAACGCTGCGCGCCAACCGAAAGCGGCGGCAACCCGGCTCGCCAATACGGCGCCGATGGCGCCGCCGATTCCATAGGTCACTGAAACCAGGCTTGCACCAAAGCCGCGCCGATGGGGCAATAGATCTGACATGATCGCGTAGAGCGACGGCGGCGTGAAGCCGTAGCCGATTCCGGTAACAGCAAGCAATAAAAAAAAGAGAATTGAGTTGCGACTCGCTCCGGCGAGACCGAAGCCCAGTGCGAGCAGGCTTAAACCGGTAATCAACACGCTTTTTCGACCAATCCTATCTGCCAAGCGACCAGCAATACTGCTGGTGACCGCCGCGATCATCATCATCAAGGAGAAAAGACTAGCCGCGGCAACTTCAGAGAGTGAAAATGTCTGACGGATTTCGGGTAGTGCAATTCCCAGCGTTGCGACCATCATCGACGGCATGAGGTTTGAGCAGGGCACGATGCAAATGGACAGACGATCCCGTTGAACAGAGACCGGAAGTTTTTTGTAGATGGGATGTCCCTATTTCAGCGGAATGAATGCGTAATGGCGCGGCTGGCCGCCGACTACCCGAGTGATATGGCCCCGCCCCGTGGTGTCCTCGGCAAGCATCACGTCGCCTGGTCCAAAACGACGAATCGTGCCGTCGCCAGTTTCGATCTCCACCTGACCAGCGAGTGTAATGACGTACTGCCGCCGCGGCGCGGTATGAAAATCACTAAAATGGGTTGCCGGCGCGCGACGAAAGAGAATCCCATGCGCCGGTTCGAGCTTGGAAACTTCCATGTGTCCACGAAAGTTAAATTCAACATCGATTTCTTCGAAATGGGATTCGTTATCCGTTCCAGTGTAAAGTCTGACGATCTTCATGAGCCGGTTTTTAAGAGAATCAACTGAGAAAAGCAAGACAACGAAATTTGTTCCAGGCGTTCAAGATGTTCAAACCGTTCCAAACGTTTAGGCCGGGAGCAGAAAGAAAAGTAAAATCCGAAGGCCGGAAGAATTTATGCGCGAGCGAGCCGCGTTTCGCTGCTTTACTGTGCCGGGGAAAATAGCCTATAAAAATCTAGGCAACGCATTGGTTATTAGGGTCGCGATAAATAGGAGTCATTCCCATGAGTGAAGAAATTTTGGATCAATTGGCCGCCGACATGAAAATGCTGCTATCTGAGCCGGTCGGCAGCCGAAGGATAGAGATCACCGATCTGACACCGCGGGATGGGCAGCAATGCAAGCTCGCGACGCGGGTCACCACTGACGACTTGCTGCCGCTGTGCGCCTCCATCGACAATTGCGGCTTTTACGCCGTAGAAGTTTGGGGCGGCGCGACGTTCGACGTGTGCATGCGGTACTTGAAAGAAGATCCTTGGGACAGGCTGCGGCGGATTAAAGCCGTCATGCCGAAGACTAAATTGCAGATGCTTTTGCGCGGGCAGCATATTCTGGCTTATCGGCCGTACACGGATACGATCGTTTGCAAATTCGTGGAACGAGCCATCGCTAATGGCATGAATGTTTTTCGCATATTCGAAGCGACCAACGATTTCAGAAACATTGAAGTGGCAACGAGGGCGGTCAAAGAACTTGGTGGTGAAGCGCACGTAGAGGTCAACTACACCGTGAGCCCGGTTCACACGCTCGAGAAGTGGATGGAATATGCCGAGCAGTTGATCGAGATCGGCGCGGACTGGTTGTCGCTCAAAGACGCGACGGGAATCATGACGCCATTCGACAGCTACAGGATTATCAAGGGCATTAAAGACCGGGCGAAAGGGAAGCTTCCAGTGCTGCTCCATTGCCACGACATGGGCGGGACCTCGAGCATGTGTCATCTGATGGCGATCTTGGCCGGCGTCGATATGATCGACACGGTGTTGTCGCCGCTCTCGTTCGGCTCGGCGCATCCCGCCACGGAAACCATGGTGGCGTCGTTAAAAGGTACGCCGTTCGATACCGGAATTGACGTGAAGGTTCTCGAAGAGCCCGCTCAGATCACTCGGCAGATCAAAGAAAAATACGAAAAATACGAAACGGGATACACGGGCGTGAGCGCTGATGTTTTCATTCACAAAGTTCCCGGTGGCATGATCTCAAATATGGTGGCGCAATTGAAAGAAGCCAAACGGATGGATCTTATGGAAGCGGCCCTGAAAGAGACTCCCAGCGTGGAGAAAGACCTGGGCCATCCGCCGCTGCTCACGCCGACGAGCCAGATTGTCGGTGTCCAAGCGGTACTGAATGTTCTTGCCGGTGAGAGGTACAAGATCGTCACGAGGGAAACCAGCGATTACGTGAAAGGTAAGTACGGCCGGCCGCCTGGTCAAGTAAACAAAGACTTGATCAAGAAGATTATGAAAGACAAAGAGCCCGATTATTCCATTCGCTCCGGCGAACTCGCCGACCCGGCGGACTGGGATAAGGCAATCAAAGATCTGGGGCCTTTGGCGAAGAGCGACGAAGATCTTCTTTTGGGCGTCTTGTTTCCGATGCAGGCGAAAGA
>DASXSW010000227.1:0-4830 GCA_036505755.1 Binatia bacterium
AAATTGTCCGAACGAGCCGCCAGCGTTGATTATTCCGGCCGCCGAACCGCGCTGGCTTGCCGGAACTCGCCCGGCCACTGCGCCGATCAACACCGAGAAGCTGCCGGCACCCGCACCGATCGCTGAAAGCAAACCCACCGAAATAACGAGTCCCAACGCGGATGTCATAAACGGCGTGAGCGCGCTACCCAGGGCGAGCATAAGCACACCGCCGACCAACACACGTGCCGGACCGAAGCGATCTGCGGCAGCACCAGCAAGCGGCTGTACCGCGCCCCAGGCGAATTGTCCCACCGCAAGCGCGAAACTGATGGTCACCAGGCCGAGCCCCGTCGAATTATTGAGCGGGAAAATGAACAAACCCAACGATTGCCGCGCCCCCATGGTCACCGTCAAAACGGCCGCGGCAGCGAGGGTGCTAAAAAGCCAGGAGCCGTTGTCTTTATCGGTCATGATGCATTACGTAGCCTTATGAAGTGGGACGCAATCCGGAATAGTTGCCCCGGATTCCGTGTTATCTCCATACCGGGCTAGTCACCCCAAACCGTCTATTCCCTGGGGTGGGCGTGGCCCTCGTCGTCAATATAGTCTGAAAAATCCGGTTTACTGGATAGGCTGATCGGCAATTTGTGGGCAACGACAAGTTTTACAATTTCGATTGCCTCGATTGGCGCCTGGCCTTTGCCACTTTCACGGTAGTACCAAATAGGGCTTCTGGCAGACTGGGCTTTTGCGAGCGCTTTTCTTTACTTTTGCCAGGGTCGCTTTCTTTCCTTCTAATAAAATCCTTCCTGAACTAAGCACGCTAATCCGAATGGCAGACTCCTTCGATGAACGCTGCCCGGAAGGATATTTTGAAAAAGGCAAAAGCAGGGCACGAATCTTATTCATGTTCCCTTAGTCTGTTGTTCAACTAGATCTCCACCACCACTCTCCCAACGACACTACCCGCCTTCAACTCATCCAATGTCCGGCTCACTTCCGACAGCGGTCGCTTCTCAAACGGAATCGGCTTGATCTTTCCTTGCTGAGCCAATCCAACGACGGCTTTCAACTCATCCACGCTGCCAACGTGCGAGCCTTGGATCGTGATCGCGCGCAGGATCGTGCTCGCGATCGATAGCGGAATCTCGCCGCCGAATAGTCCGACGAGAATTAGCTTACCGCCCTTACGAAGCGCACCGAGCACTAAATTAGCCGTCGCGGCGATGCCGACAAAGTCGACTGCTCCGTAAAGCGCGCCTTGGGTTGATTGCTTGAGTTTCTCGGCGCTATTTTCGTCGCAGCTGTTCAGCGTCACAGCGGCTCCGGCCCTTTCCGCTTCTGCCAGTTTCGTCCCGTCGACGTCCACAGCAACAATTCTCTCATGGCCAAACGCGTGCAACATGCCGATCGCGGAAAGGCCGAGACCGCCGGCGCCCATTACGGCCACCCACTCGTTGCCCGGAATGGGCTTCAATTTCGACACGGCGGAATAAGTCGAAAGCCCGGAGCAAGACAACATCGCCGCCCAGACCGGATCGATGCCGCTGGCGTCGATGAGATAACGCGGATGCGGCACGATCAGGTAATCGGCATAACCGCCGGGTCGTTGGATGCCGATCATCCTTGCCGCCATGCAGTAATTGTCCAAGCTGCCACGACAGCGCACACATTCGCCGCAGCCGGTCCACGGATAAACCAAACGGTCGGCGCCGATCGGCACGTCACCGGCCTCCGGCCCCGCCGCGATTACTGTCCCAAATGGCTCGTGTCCGAGCGTTGCCGGCAGGCGCATGCCGCGCTCGATCATCTCAAGGCGCTTGCCGCCACCGAGATCAAAATAGCCGTCGCGGATATGCACGTCACTGTGGCATACGCCGCAGTACTTGAGCCGAACCAACACCTCCGTACCATTTGGCGTAGGCGTTGCGCGCTCGGTCGGTTTCAGCGGCTTTCGCCACTCGATCACATCGTAGCTCAGCATATTTCGTCAACCCTTCGAACCGCCCGCAGAGACGCATTTTGTCGCGCCACTCACCGCACCGCACCTTGCTTTAACAGAAGCGAGCGCAGATTCTCCACTCGCTTGCGATTGACACCGAAATCACCGTAGCCGCGGCGCGCTGCCGAGCGTATGGCAATAAGATTCTGTGATGGGCGTAGGTGAAGCTCGAGATCGTCGACAAATCCGAAGACGGCGCTGAAACACTCCGCGTGAATGTAATCGCTGGTCGCCGTCACGAGACGCGTACGAGGAAGATCCGCGATCAAGGAACGCGCCATGCGCCAAGCCTCAGCCGGCGGCACCGCGAGCTCGAATGGACGAATCGCGTGGGTGTTATCGTTTGCATCACTCGATACGCAGTTTGGCGACGAAGGACATGGCGCAAGCCTGCCGATATGAACGCCTAGGTTAGTCGGCCTCGGACCGGCACAAGAAAGCAGAGGCATAAGGATCAAAATTGCCGCAATGACTCGGCTGAGCCTTTGTTTCACTGCTGCGAACGATTGCCGAAGACTAATTTATCATTTGACTCGTTCCATTCGTTGATCGAAAAACTTGAGCGCCATCGCGCCGTGGGTCGCCGCGCTGCCTGCGCGCAATGCCCCTGCTATCAATGAAGCCTCGACGACTTCTTCGCGCGTCGCCCCCGCTGCCTGGGCTGCGCTCGCATGCGCCTCTATGCAATATGGGCATTGCGTCGCACATGCCACGGCGATCGCGATCAATTCCCGATACTTTTTCGGGATCGCGCCGTTCTCACGCCCAACGATATTGTTGAGCCCCAGCCATGCGTTGAAATCTTCCGGCGCCAATTTGCGCATCTCGCGCATGAGTTTCAGATCGTTTTCGTCGTGATAGTGTTCTGCCATCTCAATATACCTCTTCGAAAAATCACGATTCTGTAACGCGAACGATCAAACTCCCGCCGATTCGAATTGCAGTTTCAATGATTGATCTTATTTCAATGTGAAATCCGATGAATACAGCGTCCACCCGAACTAGTCCGTGCACGGCAGTTCCGACTCGTTGGTCTCAACCCAGCTCACGCGGCTGCTCCAATGACCATGGACGGAAGGTTTTCCTGGAGGCGCCTCGTCCAGCGTCCCGGCGGGAACGATTACACGCTGGCGGTCGCGGGACGCGTGCGGCACCGGGCAATTGCAGTTGCCACAGATCTGCCGTGCGAAGCTTTTCGCCTCGGGCAAATCGAACCGCTTGATCAGATCCTCGCCTTGCGTCCAGCGGAATTGGCTGATGGGCACGGCAATGTTCGTCGAGCGCACGCCGCCCGTCGCCTTGCGGCAGCGTGAGCAGTAGCAATGGCCAAAGCGCATAAACGGCGTGCTCACCTCGTAGCTGACCGATTTGCAAAGGCAACTTCCTTGAAGGGTTTGCTCTGACATGGGTTCCTCCCTCTCTATCCTTATTTCTATTTAACTATCTCCACCAAGCCGACGCGATTCACGCCGCTACAGGCGATTGCGATATTGCCGTCCTTCGTGACATCCACGTTGCGCACGACGCCCCCACCTGAAGGAATTTTCCAGGTCTGGAATTTTTCCGTCTTGGGGTCGAAGCGCACCACCGTGTTCGGGCTCACCCCGGCCTCGCTATACCAAATGACATCATTAATCGCGACGATCCCGTAAGGCTGCGATTGCGGCCCGCCAGGAGACGCCCATTCGCCGGTCTTGCCGTTCGCTAGATCATACCGGCCCAGATACCCTCGTGAATAATCCGAATACCAGATGACATCGTCGCTCGTGATGGCGACACGCCTCGGCCGTGATTCCGGATTTGGTAAGACGTATTCCCGAATCGCCATTGTGTTCGGATCGATACTGGCGAACTTATTGCTCCCGAACTCGACAAAGAAAGGAATATTCTTCGAGTTAACGACCATCCCATAAGGTCGTGACTTCGGGGTCGGCGATGCTACCAGCCTCAAGTCGCCGGTCTGTGGATTGAGCCGTCCGACCATATTGCCGCCCTGGACCGTGAACCAGAGGGTTCCGCTCTTGTCGAATATCGGCGTGTGCGGATCGCGTGCCGCCGGGTTTGGCATATAATATTCCGTCACCTCGCCGGTCCTCGGATTGAGCTTGCCCACGGTCGACTTAAAATTGCCCGTGTACCAGATGTTTCCCTCTTTGTCCGCGGTCAAACCATGCGGACCCGACTTCGCTGGCAAATGAAATTCCTCAATTTTGCCTGTCTTTGGATCCAATCGGCCCAATGTATTGGCGAACTGCCCGGTGTACCAAATTGCGCCGTCTGCGGTCGCCAGTGGATCATGCGGCCTTGAGCCAGGCGTCGGCACCAGCCACTCTTTGATAGTGATCTTGGCACTACCCGGAACGATGACGGCATCCGGCCGCCGGCGTTCGGGAAAATTCTTCGCTAAATATTGCACCAAGGGTTCAACTTCTTCCTTCGGCACGGCGGCGCCGACATTTATCATCATATGTAGGTTATTCCTCCATCCCTCCACACTATACGCGCCGCGGGTCACCGTGCTGAGTTCATGACACTGTACGCAGTAATCCTGAACGGTTTTTTTGCCATTGCCCTCCGGCAAGGTCTCTTGACTACGGGCCGGACGAGCAGAGGCCAATACAACTATCATCGCTGAAAACAGAATAAGTCTTTTCATGATAGCGCCCCCGTCAAGAATCGTTCGGCATTCTATTGCTCGGCTTTGGCGTTGGCAAGGTCAGCTGTGCCGAATACCCAGACTTTTGAATGGCTCACGCCTCGTGAGCCATTTTCCTTACAATTATAAAATTTCCGACGTTTTTTTTGCCAGCCAATTTCTAACGTTTTGAAATGTTTAAAATTCTGCA
>DASXSW010000228.1:0-4918 GCA_036505755.1 Binatia bacterium
TTTTGTTTTTGTGCTTCGACGCACTCCGGTAGTTTCTTCACGAGCGCTAGGATGCACGCCAGGGCGAACTCCGAGAAGACTGCCCCGTGTATGCCCTTGGAACCGGTCACTTGAATGGGGCGAACTTTCACGGCTGGCGTGGAGCCACTGTAAATTCGGCATTTGTTGCACCAATGAATCCGGCAAAGCTTCCTCGGAAAAAACCCCGTCGATTCGTTGTAGCTGCGCCGTACTGATAGCGTCATCTGTTCCCGTTATAATTTCACAGCCAGGAAATTTGTTCCGAACCGCGCTGAGGTCTATTTCGGGAAGTGTTACACGCAACCAAATCCTTTTGGACATGTGGTGTCTCGTATAGCAACGGACAAGTGCTGTCAATGAAGGGATTCGTTGACGGAGTCTGAGCTGCGTGTTAGTTAGCGATTCTACGAATTTGTTCAACGTTCAAGGTTCAAGGGTTCAAGGTAGAGGCGACGGGAATCGGAGGCGCTGATACGCAAAGGCATTCGCACGCTGAAGAGGGCGAGCACTATTAAGAATAGATAGAGATAGAGAGTCGAGACAGGGACTAAGGAATGGTCAAATCGATTGTTACAATTGTAATCTTGCTACTGAGCTTTCAAACGGCAGAGACGCAAGAGAAAAAACTCGACTCGTTGACCATTTCATACGCGTCAGTGTCGGCGACACGAGCGCCGCTCTGGATCGCCAAAGATTTAGCACTGTTCGAGAAGTACGGTTTGGACGGCAACCTGATCTACATCGCTTCGGGAGTGACTTCGGTCAACGCGCTGCTCGGTGGCAGCGTCGACCTAATTGCGGCGTCGGGCTCTTCTGCTGTCGGCGCGGCGGCGCGCGGCGCGCCGATCGTGATCATCGCGAGCCTGGGCCACATCGCTTACAAGCTGATCGCTCATCCGTCGATTACGACTGTTCAAGGATTGAAAGGAAAAATTATTGGCTCGAGCCGGATCGGCGCGGGCACCGATTTCGCGCTGCAGCGGCTGCTTCCGAAGTTGGGCCTGACCCCGGGCAAAGACGTCACTGTTCTCCCGACCGGTGTCAGTGAATCGGACCGGCGCCTGCTCATGCTCATGCAAGGCAGGATCGACGCAACACTTGGAACTGAGGACAATCTCCTCCAGCTCGCAACTAGAGGCATGAAGTTTTCGGTGCTCGCCGACCTGTACGAAACCGGGGTCTATACTACCGGCAGCGATATCGCGACCAGCCGCCAGTTATTGAAACAAAAGCCGCGCCAGCTCAAGTCATTTCTCATGGCGATTACCGAAGCCACTGCCATTGGCAGGACGCAAAAGGAACAAGCGCTGCGCGTCTATCGCAAGTATCTCAAAATCGAAGATCCCAAGATGCTCGACTCCATGTATAAAAATTATTTGCTGGGCTCGATTCCGGCGCGGCCTTTTCCGAAAGAAGAGGCGATCCAAAACGACATCGAGGATCTGAGCCAAACCTATGCCCATCTCAAAGGAAGAAAGGCCGGCGAGTTTCTCGATATCTCCTTGCTCAAGAGTCTGGAAGACGAAGGTTTTTTCAAGAAACTTTACGGAAAATAATTTCCCCGGCAAGGGCAAAAACGGGTAGGTATTGACTCGCACAAAGCCGCGCATCATTGCTTACGAGCTTCCCGGAGCGTGGACGTTGCTTGTCGGCGCTTCTGACGCCGACAACGATTTTCTAAGTATCGAAACGGCCGGGCCGGACGACTGGTGGTTTCATGCCGACAGTGTTCCCGGCAGCCACGTGATTTTGCGTGCAAAGGCGGACGAGGAGCCGAGCCGGGAGACGCTGCGCCAGGCCGCCGCCGTGGCGGCGTATCATAGCAAAGCTCGTAACACGAGCAGCGCGCCGGTTCATTGCACACGCGCGCGCTATGTGACAAAGCCACGAGGGGCAAAGACCGGCACGGTCAGAGTCGCGCGCGGCAAAGTGTTGAAAGTCCGTCCCGACATTAGTTTTGCGGTCCGCGTCCGGGCGCCGGATCTCCATTCTAGCAACTCCTCTTTCCAACCGTGGCGGTAGGTTTATCGATCAGCTTAGTGACTCGCTACGGCAAGATCATAGACCCGCTTGCCGAGCGCCTGCCTAAATAGCTATAAAAGGATCAATACGACGATCCGGCGCTGGAGCCTCGTTGTCGAGCTAAAGCCGATCGAGAAGGCGTGCTGATATGATCACACCTGAAGAAAACAATCTGCTTACTCAAACCGATCCTGAAACACCTTGTGGCGAGCTCTTGCGCCGCTACTGGCAGCCGGTTGCCTTGAGCGAGGAATTGCCGAACGGCGGGGCGCCTTTGAAGGTGAGAATTTTAGGCGAGGATTTGGTCCTCTTTCGTGACGACCAGGAGCGGCCCGGTTTGCTGGGCTTGCACTGCTCTCATCGCGGCACTGATTTGAGTTACGGACGCATCGAAGATGGCGGCTTGCGCTGTCTTTATCACGGCTGGCTTTACGATATTTGCGGCAGCGTTCTTGAGCAACCCGGCGAGCCCGGCGGCGGCGCCAACCGCCATGAGATTCACCATCGCGCTCATCCGTGCAAGGAATTCGGCGGCATAATTTTCACCTACATGGGACCCGGCGACGCTCCCTTGCTGCCAAACTATGAATTCCTCACGGTCCCGGAGGAATACCGTACCGTGACCAAAATTTTCGAAGAGTGCAACTATCTGCAAGGTAACGAGGGTAATATCGACCCCGTTCATCTTTCTTTTTTGCATCAAAACCTCGACGAGGCTCAGGTTGCGCGCCGGCGCATCGTGCCAGGGAGCAACACCACCGACAACAGGTTGCTCGGCGAAGACATCTCGCCGACCATCGAGGTCGAAATTACGGATTATGGCTTGAGGATTTACACGCTCAGGAATGCCGGACGGGACAAACGCTATTTACGAGTTACAAATTTTGTCTTGCCTAATTTGTCGGTCTTCGGTGGTACCACCGTGGGAGACGGTTACTCGATTCATTGGCATGTGCCCATCGATGACACCCATCACTGGAAATACATATTCGCGTTCAATCGAGAAAAGCCTCTAGATGATTTCATGCGAACCCGAAGCCGGGTCGAGTTGACTGCCGATTATCGATTGACGCGGAACCGAGCCAACCGCTACCAGCAGAACAGGGATTCGATGAAGACGCAGACCTTCACGGGCATGGGGATTAACTTTCAAGCCCAGGATGCTTTCGCGACCGAGAGTCAAGGTCCGGTGCAAGACCGGACGGCAGAGCATCTGGTGTCTTCGGATAAGGCGATCGTGGCCGCGCGCAAATTGCTGCTGAACGCGATGAAGGACACAAAGAACGGCGGCGATCCTCAACACGTCATTAGAGATTCCAAATCAAATCATCTACTGCACTTACAGGCGTTGTCAGAAGTAATTCCCAACTCCATAGACTTCCGGCAGCATACGCAAGAGCGGATCGCCGAGATCCAGCGAATGTACGGAAAATAATTTAAGCGGCCGTTCAAGGTTTCAGATTCAAAGTTCAAGGTGTCCGGATTAATCGCGTTTTTCACTTGAACTTTTGAACAATTGAACTTTGAACCAGGCCGACGAAGGAGGCCTTCATGTTCACCCGAATCCAGCACGCCGCTATCGTCAGTGAGAACTTCGTGCGCGAGGCCAGGTTCTACGAGTCGGTGTTCGGCATGAAAAGGTCCAAGCCGGGGTCCGCAGAAGAAGAAAAAGCAATTCGAAACAATTACGCGGTCAGCATCAGCGACGGTTACGTCGGCGTTACCGTGATCGGCCGAAAGCCGGGCTATGTGCCGGGGCTGCACCACTTTGGCGTCGATGTCGACGATGTCGAAGAGGCGATTGCACGCATCGAGAAAAACTATCCCGAAGTTGCCGTGCTCAAGCGGCCGTCCAACCGCCCGTTCGCTACTTTTGGCGCCCATGATCCCGAAGGAAATTATTTCGATCTGACGCAGGAAGGTATGTCGAACCGCCGAGATGTCTACGCGGTTCAGCCTAGCTCACCGCAGGTCGAACAGCTGCGCGCGCATCCGCGACGAATCCATCACATCAAACTGCGCGTGATGAATCCGGCAAGCGTCGCGGCATTTTACCGCGATCTGTTCGACCTGCGGGAAGCTGACAAGGCGCTCGAAGATCCGAATCATTATCTCACCGACGGCCAGGTAACGCTCATCATCGCGCCGTGGAAGATGTGCGACTTCGAAGGCGCAGGGATCGATCGACCCGGGTTGGAACACGTTGGTTTCAAAGTCGAGAACGTCGAAACCGTAAAAAAGGAATTGACCGCGCTACGCGAAGCCAATCCCGAAATGCGCGAGCGCGTCGTCAGCGAACCGAGCGAAGGAGAGAGACGCCTTGCGTTAATCGCGTCTTGCCGTCACAGCCAGCACCAATGCTCGAGTCCGGACGGGGTGTTTGTGGATATCTCGGAGCGATAGAGACAGTACATAGACCAGAGTCCCACGTCACCCTGGATTCGCGCGGCCGCGCCCCCGCTTGTCATTTCGACCGGAGGGAGAAATCTTTCCTATTCGGCGCGCCTAGCCCTTAGGGACGTAGCGAGAGTCGTGCCTGACGGTAGACATTACTACGTTTATGTTCTGACAAACTGGAACAATAGAGTCATCTATATCGGCGTCACCAATGACTTGGAGCGCCGCGTCTTCGAGCACAAAAACAAGTTGGTAAAAGGTTTCACCGAAAAGTATAACGTTAATAAGCTTGTCTACTTCGAAGAAACCGGCGATGTAAACGCGGCATTGGCGAGGGAAAAAGAAATCAAGAAATGGCGACGAGAAAAGAAGGATGCGCTAGTCAGAAGCATAAACCCGCAATGGCTCGAATTGAAACTTTAGTGGTACTAGAGCAAGATTTCTCCCTTTGGTCGAAATGACATATATAACCATCGAG
>DASXSW010000229.1:0-5616 GCA_036505755.1 Binatia bacterium
GATCTTCAAGACGAGGTACCTGATCATGGCCATCGCGAAATTCTTTTTCTTGATCGCGGCGACTATCTGCGCTTTACCAAATTCCATTGTGCACGCGAACAATCATGATGCGCTTATAGAGGGCGCCAAAAAGGAAGGCAAGCTGGTTGTCTATACTTCCATGACCGTCGATCAGGCGCAGAAACTCAACGACGCGTTTAAAGCCAAATATCCTTTTATCCAGCCTTCCATGTTTCGCGCCGTCGGCGAACGATTGCTGACAAAAATCATGACCGAGGCTCAGGCCGGCAAGTACGAGTTCGACGTCGTCCAATCCGCGGAAACCCAAGCTTACTTCCTCAAAAAGAAGAACCTTCTCGCCAAGTATGTTTCACCGGAAGTAAAAAATATTCAGAGACCGTTCTTCGACCCAGACGGTTATTGGGCCGCGGTTTATATGATGCCCAATGTTGTCGGCTACAACACGCGCATGTTGAAACGCAACGAAGTCCCCAAGAGCGATGAGGATCTGTTGAATCCAAAGTGGAAAGGCAAGATCGGTATGGATCACACCAAGCCGGAGTGGTTCTCCTGGAAGCTCAGGCGCATGGGCGAAGAGAAGGGCTTGGCGTATATGAAAAAACTCGGCGCTCAGGAATTCAAGCTCTATTCCGGTCTGACCATTCTTACCAGTCTTCTTGCCGCCGGCGAATTTCCGTTGGTGCTGAATACTTACCTGCACAATGTCGAAGACGTCAGACGCAAAGGCGCGCCTGTTGACTGGGTCGCGCAGGATCCGGTCTTTACCAAGTTTCAACCGATCGGCGTCGGCGCCAAGGCGGCTCATCCCAGCGCGGCTAAACTGTTTGTCGATTTCATGTTGTCCGAGGAAGGGCAAAAGATCATCGCTTCTTTTGGCAGGGTCCCGACGCGACGCGGCGTATCGACCACAGCTCAAGGCATCGACAAGTTAAACTATGTGATCGACGAGATTGGCGCCGGTGACGATTTTAATAAAAACTACGAACTATTCCGCAACATCTTCGGCGCGCCGAAGGCATAGAAAGGGTTCAATGTATGAAGCCTAAACCGATCAAGTGGCCCAATGATGCAAAGATTGCCGTCAGCTTTTTTGTCGCCTTCGAAGCCTTCGAAAAATCCTCCCAATACCGCCGCAGCGACGATAAGCCGGACTACGCTTCCCTCGCCTACGGCGAGTATGGCGGCAAAGCCGGCATCTGGCGCATCATGGAGGTCTTGGCTCGCAACGGCGTCAAAGGAACCATTGATACCAACGGCCGTATCGCCGAGGACTTTCCCGAGGCGCTGAAGGAGCTCCACGCCGGTGGCCATGAGATTGTCGGCCACGGCTGGGTCAATGACACCGCGATGACTTCACTCGACGCGGCCAAAGAAAAAACGCTGATCAAACGAACCCTCGACAGCCTCGCGTCGGTTACCGGAAAGCGCCCGGTGGGTTGGGTTAGCCCAGGGCACAGAGTCAACGAGTATACTTTCGGCAATTTTGTTGACGAAGGAATATTCTGGACCGGCGATTTGCCCGGACCCGATATTCCTCAGCATCGGATAGTCAACGGCAAACCGTTGGTCATCATGCCGCGGCTCGACTACGCCAACGACCTTTCGCTCCTGTTCAACGCAAAAAACCCCGCGCGGTTTTATTTCGACAGCTACAAGGCCGCCTTCGACTGTCTCTACGCCGAAGGCCAAGCCGGCGCGCCGAAACTGATCGATTGTCTCGTCCACGCCCATATCGGCGGGCGGCCGAACATCATCGGCGTTTTTGAAGAATGCGTCCACTATGCCAAGAGCTTCAAAGATGTTTGGTTCTGCACCAAGGGCGAGATCGCTAAGTACTATCTCGATCAATACGTCAACAAGGCTTAAAAGGAGTTTCATGCATGTCAATGAACAGCAGCACGGAAAAATTTCTCGCCGGTTTAAAATCGACCGAACTGCTCCTCAAACTAACCTGGGACGAATGGTTGGCGATCCAAGCGCCCTACACCGACGACAAGCTCACAACGGTGGATGCCTGGGCACGTTATCATCGCAATGGTTACGATTGGGACATGCACGGCACGCTCTACACGCCGGAAAAAGAAACCGATCCGCGGCGGGCGTTCGTCTTCTTTCACGGCGGCGCGGGCAGCGAAAGAATCATGGACGTAACGCCGGACGGCCGGCCGGGATTGGCGCGCGTGCTCGCATCTCAAGGCTTCAAAGTCTTGGCTTTGACCTATCCGGGGCACTATCCACCCGGCGGCGTTTGGCAGCTTCCCATCGCCGAGCGGAATCCGATCTACCTAAGGGATCGCGATCTGTCACAGGAAGAGATCTCGGACCGCAACTTGAAATGCACATTTAACGTCATCCTCCGGGGTGCCGGCCTGCTCACCGACGAGCATTTGGCCGGCCGTGAAATTATCGGCTTCGGCCATTCCACCGGCGGACCGATGGCCGCTCATTTGACTCGCTTCAGCAAGAAAACAAAAGTCATCGGCATCGTCGGTTTCGGCAGCGGCGGGCCCGACGGTTGGCGCAAAGAGTGGCGCGACAAAACCGGCGCTGAAAAATATGCTGAAAAGCCGATTGATCACGTGTCTCGCCGCTCGCCGGATTCGTTCAAGAATTCGGGATACGTCGATCCGGAAGACTTGACGCCTTGGGGCGGCGCCGACGATTACATTCGTCTGGTAAGTCCGCTGCGTTCGCAGATGAAAACCAGCTTGTGCGACAATCAGCACAACGCCGCTGTCGGAATTCTCGAAGAGTATCCCAAACGCACCGGACTGCCGCGCGAAGAATACTTCGATCATTTACAGGAGCCTGATCCAAATTGGTTGAAGACTATCCGCGTCCTTCTCGTCGCCGGCGAAAACGACAAAGGGCACTGGGTGCGCGGCGATCGTTTGGAAGACAAACGCGAGATGTTCATGGGCGCCAGATACGCCGCCACCACGCGCGGCGCGCAGGTAGTTTTGATCCCCCGTTATGGACACGTCGGCTACGCTGAGCTCCACAACGAAAAGATCGCTTATCTCTGGCTGTGGGCTTACAAGTCTGGTTACTTCGACTGATCGACAAGTGACGTCCTGAGGAGGGTGCTCCAATGAGGTTATTGGGCTCGGTGCTTTGCATTATTGCTTTTCTCGCTGCGTGTTTTCCTTCTCACCTGTGGGCTGCACAAAGCCGGCCATCGACTTTCGCGGAGCTGGCCTTATATCAAGGCGCGGATCGGGAGAAAATACTGCTCGAGGGGGCCAAGAAAGAAGGACAGCTTACCTTTTACACGTCCAACACTTGGGTGGAGGGACCCGTCTCCAAGGAATTCGAAAAGATCTATCCATTTGTCAAAGCCAACGTGTGGCGGAGCGATTCAAAATCACTGCTCAGGCGGCTAACCGAAGAGTTCACGGCCGGTAAGTACATTGCCGACGTCATCGAAACCAGCCCCGAGTACATAACTCTTTTGCTGCGAAACAACATGCTCCAGGAATATTTGTCTCCGGAGCTTACCGCGTACGGCGACGATGCAAAGATAAAAGGAAAAACAGGGGTCTATGCCTGGACGAACCGAGAGATTTATATCAGCTTGGGATTTAACACCAAGCTCATACCTCCGGCAGAGGCGCCCAAAACTCTCAAAGACTACCTCGACCCGAAATGGAAAGGAAAAATGTCGATCGCCGGAACAACCACCGGTGTTCAGTGGGTCGGCGCGGTGATCGAAGCCATGGGGCGCGAGTTTCTCGATAAGATAAGCGCCCAGGATGTCAGCGTGCAAAATATGTCTGGCGCGGCGTTGTCCGGATTGGTCGCCTCCGGCGAGGTGCCGCTGTCGCCGACGATTTTTAATTCGAATATTTTCACTCACAAACAGAAAGGCGCGCCGGTCGAATGGCAGCCGGTCGATCCCGTCATCGCCGGCGTCGGCACTTCGGGCATGGTCGTCAATTCGCCGCATCCGCACGCGTCGCTGCTTTTTCTCGACTACCTGCACTCTAAAGTCGGGCAGCAAGTTGCGATGAAAGGCGGCCTCAGCTCGGCGCGCACCGATATTGGCTCCCTCGAGCAAAAATTCAAAAAACTCTACATCGAGAGCAAATACACGCCGGAAGAATTCGAAAAAAAATTCAACGAATGGGAAGGCTTGATGCGCAAGCTCTTCATTCGCAAGCGTTGAGCTTGTTAGGAAGCTCGGGCTTCGGTCGCTTGCTCGCTAGCATTTAAGATTTCACTGCCCATGACCAAGCACGTGAGCCGCTGGCTACCATTTTTACTCCTGCTTTGCAGCCAGCAGATACACGCCGCGCAGGCACTGCCGAAAATCGCTAAACCCGCCCCGACAAGAGTCCGCATCAGTCAATCGGCGGTAGCCGCGCGCTCCACGGTTCTCTGGATTGCCCAGGAACGGGGCCTCTTTGCCAAGCACGGCGTTGACATGGAGGTGGTTTATTTGCGCAGTAGCCCTTTGCAGATGACGGCGCTCTCCATTGGTGAAGTGCAATTTGCCGCCAGTGGCGGCTCGCCGTTGTTATTCGCTGTTTCGGGCGGGCAGGATCTCAAGATCATTGCCGGCCAGGGTAACCGGCTTTCCTATCACCTCGTCGTGCGCCCGGAAATCAAGGAAGCGAAGGATCTGCGCGGCAAGCGCTTCGGCGTCACAAACATCGGCGGCACGACCTGGATGGCGACCTATTTGACACTCGAGCATCTGGGATTGGATGCCACCCGCGATCACATCAGCATCAATGGTCTCGGCGATCAGACGATTCTCGCCCGGGCGGTTGAGGCGGGGAATATCGACGCGACACTACTGGATCCCTTTCTGAGCCGCGGCCCCAAATCCAAGGGATTACCCGTGCTCGTTGACCTCTATCGCGCTCAGATTCCATTCATGACCGGCACCATCGCTGTCAGCGGCAACTTCCTGCGTGAGCATCCCGATGTCGTAGAGGCGGTGTTGAAGGCATTGATCGAAGCGCAGGCATTCGTCGCCGCTCCCACCAACCGCAGCGCAGTTCTCCAAACCATGTCGCGTCACATGAAGCTCAGCAATCCGGCATTGTTGGAGGATGGCTACCAGGACTTGCAGGTGGGCGTTGAAAAGAAGCCTTACGCTCAGGTGGACGGTCTGCGCAACATTCAGCGGATGATGGCAACTCTCAACCCCAAGGTAAAGAACATTCGGGTTGAAGATCTGATCGACAATCGTTTTATCCGCAAGCTCGACGAAAGCGGGTATATCGACGGGCTTTATTCGAACCGATGAAGCCCGATAAGATCGTCAGAATCGCTCTACCCGCCGAACAGTCTTACCGCCAACGAGGAGAAAGATTCATGAGAATCCATTCAAGCGCGGGAACGATCGGCCTCGCCTCTTTGGTGGCTCTTTTTTTTATATTCGCGCCTCCCATTCGACTTGCCGCACAAACAAAGCCGAAAACGGTTTTCGTCGGCCATGGGGTCGATCTCGAGTCGCTAAATCCTTACTGGCACAATACCACCGCGAATTACGCGGTATGGCGTCATTTCTTGGAGCCGCTCGCCGAGTACGATTTTGCAAAGAGAAAATACGTGGGCGTCCTGGCCGAGTCCTGGTCCGGTAGTGAA
>DASXSW010000230.1:0-5464 GCA_036505755.1 Binatia bacterium
GATGGCGGCGTGATCTCTTTTCCTAATTCGTTGCAGGCCGAGAAAATGGGCGTCAAGACGCTTCTGGACTTTGCCGACTCCGGATTGGACATTCCCTCCACTACGGTGGTGGCGAGCCGCAAATACGCTAACGCTCACAGAGAGGTCGTTTTAAGATTTCTCAAAGCGTACGTCGAAGGCACTCGCCGCCTTCTCACGGACAAAGAGTTAGGCATCCGCGCGCTGAGAAAATATGGCGGCGTGAATGACCGGGAGCTTCTTACGACTACTTATGATCTTTTCACCACCCGTTACACAAAGAAAGTGCCGAAGATCAATCCCAAAGCAGTGGAAACCGCGCTCAACCTCCTGGCCGAAGGCAATCCCAAGGCGAAAGGCCGCAAAGCCGAGGAATTCATGGATACGAGCTTCATGGACGAGCTAGAAAGCACGGGATTCATTAAATCGGTTTAGCCGTAGAGCTTGAGTAAGGTAATTTGTTCAATGGTTCAAAAGTTCGGGGTTTTACGGAAACGATTTGAACACGTTGAACCTTGAACCCTTGAACGTTTGAACAGCCACGCCGAAAAGGAGTCATTGAAGAATGCCTCAAGAAAAAATCGCCTCGCAAGCTTATCTGGAAGTCGCCGCGGCCCACGGCGTTGATTATATCTTCGGTCTTCCGGGCACCAGCGGGCAGGAATTTATCGGCACCATCGCCGATCAGGAAAAAATCCGTTTTGTCCTGGCGATGCACGAGACTTGTGTCGTGTCCATGGCCGACGGTCATGCACGTGTCACCGGCCGGCCGCAGCTCGCGCAGGTGAGCACCCTGCCGGGATCGGCCAATGCGATCGGCGCGCTCTATGACGCCTATCGGGACCGCTCGCCGGTCATCGTGACGTCTACCAATGTCGACACGCGGATCGTCGGACGCGATTCCCACACGGAAGGGAAAGATCTCGTCGAGATGACCAAGCAATTCACTAAATGGAGCGCAGAAGTCCATCGCTCTGACCGCATCCCGGAATATCTGAATCGCGCCTTCAAAGTAGCTTCCACGCCGCCGACCGGTCCGGTCTATCTCGCTCTTCCCAGTAATCTGCTTGGCGAAACTATTAGTATTGCGAACCCGAATGCAGATCGTTCGCGAATCGTTGCACGGATTGCGGGCGATCCGGAAGCCTTGGCGGAGGCCGCAAAGCTGCTGGCGCAAGCGAAGCGGCCGGTGATCGTTGCCGGCAGCGGCGTCGCCAAAGGCGGCGCGACGGAAGAGCTGATCAAGTTCGCCGAGATGGTTGCCGCGCCCGTCGTCATGGAACCGCGCTATTCCTTTCTCGCCTTTCCGACCACCCACCCGCAGAGCTTCCAGATCGCCGAACGGCAACCATCGTTCGATCTTCCCGTTTGGGGCGAACCGGATTTGATTTTCGCCATCGGCTGCCGCTTGATCCGAGAGTACCGCTACCTGCCGGAGCCGGTGATCAAACCTAACACGCGCTCTATCCACATCGAAGATGATCCTTGGGAAATCGGCAAAGTGTTTCCCGTCGACGTCGGCATCATCGCCGACGCCAAAAGCGCACTCAAGTCACTGATCGAGATCTATCCTAAATTTGCCGCGACATCCGACGGTAAAGCCGAATGCTTGGAATGCATCCGCAAAGCCAAAGAACAGGTGAGGGCGGAGCTGGAAAACAGAGTGAAGCAAGGATGGGACTCAACACCGATCAACGCAGCGCGCGTCGCTCGTACCATGGACCGGCTCATCGAAAAGGATGCGTTGATCGTCAATGAAAGCCCGACTAGTAAAGACATTCTCATGGCTAATTTCCAGTTCTCGCCCGGACGATCCTATTTTTCTAATTCGTCCGGCGGATTTCTCGGCTGGGGCTTGGGTGCTGCGATCGGCGCAAAGCTCGCGTCGCCCAAACGCCGCGTGGTGGCGTGCCTGGGCGACGGCAGTTGCATGTTCGGCATCCAGGGTCTCTGGACACTGGCCAAGTATCGAGTGCCGCTGGTCGTGATCGTTTTCAACAACCGCGCCTATATGGCGGTGAAGAACCAGTTTCGCGGCTCCGAAGAAAGAATCAGAATCGCCGCAGAAATGGGCGCCGAGATTACCGGTCCGGATATCAACTTCGCAAAGCTGGCGGATACGTTCGGCATCTTCGGCCAACGCGTGGAACAGCCCGATGCGATCGAACCCGCCCTCAAGCGCGCGCTAGAGCAAAACGGTCCGGCGCTCGTCGACGTGGTGATCAGTCAAAATACCAGGAAAGATTAGAGGAGGATCGGATATGGCGGATCAAGCCAAGGAAGCATTTGAAAAGGCATCTCTAGGCGCGGAAAACAAAGCCTACAACATTATCGCGAAACTGGATCCGGAATATTTCGAAAAACTCAGAGGCATCTATGTGGACGGCACCTTTGGCCGCGAAGGCGCTCTGCCGCGCAAGACCAAAGAACTGATCATGGTCGGCATCACGTGCGCGCTTAACCGCCCGCGCGGCGTCAAACTTCACAGCGAGCGCGCCCTGACGTTGGGCGCAAGTCCAAGAGAAGTTCTCGAAGCCATCGAGGTCGCGGCAATTCCCGGCGGCATGCCGGGCCTCTGGCTCGGAGTCGAAACCCTCGAGGAAGTTCTCAAGTCGCGCGGTCAGGAGTTCAAGTAACACCTTTCTTCGTTCGATCGATTTAACGTGGCACGAGAAATGGCTTCAATCCGAGAATTATTCCCTCGCCCGCTTGCGGGAGAGGGCGAGGGTCCAAAGCTTACGCACGAGCCCTCATCCCTACCTTCTCCAAGAGGAAAAAGGGGTAAACTCAGCATGAACTTGCGTGAAGCAAAAAACCGCTTGCGTGTGGGGCAAAAGAACGAGCCACGGCTTCTCAGATGAGCGAATTCAAGAACGGCCCTCTCGACGGCATTCGCGTTCTCGACCTTACGCGGGTTCTTGCCGGTCCCTACTGCACCATGTTTCTGGGCGACCTTGGCGCGGAGATAGTCAAAGTGGAACAGCCCGGCGTCGGTGACGATACTCGCGGATGGGGCCCCCCTTTTGTCGGCGGGGAGAGCGCGTACTTTCTTTGCGTCAACCGCAACAAGAAGAGCATCACGATCGATCTCAAGTTGGACGATGGCACCGCATTGGTACGGCGTTTGGCGGAAAAAGCCGATGTCTTGATCGAAAATTTTCTGCCGGGGACAATGGAGCGGTTCGGACTCGGCGAAGAAAGTTTACGCGCCGCCAATCCGAAGCTTATTTACGCCTCGCTCACCGGATTCGGCGCCGATGGCCCGATGTGCGATTTTCCCGGCTACGATCTCATCGTTCAAGCCTGGGGCGGATTGATGAGCATCACCGGAGCGCCCGACGGCGAGCCTACCAAAGTCGGCGTCGCGATCATCGACCTAGTCGCGGGATTGATGTTGGGAAAATCCATCGCCGCGGCGCTATTCGCGCGAGAGAAACTTGGCATGGGTCAGAGAATCGATACTTCGCTGCTCGAAGCCGAAGTAGCATGTTTAATCAACGCCGGCAGCAATTATCTCGTCGCCGGAAAAGTTCCCGGACGCTGGGGCAACGCCCATCCGACGATTGTGCCCTATCAAAGTTTTCAGACGGCTGATAGTTATCTCGTGATCGGCGTTGCCAGCGAAGGAATCTGGCGGCGCTTCTGCCACGCGATCGGCAAGACCGAAATGGCCGATGACGCCCGCTTTGCCAAAAACGCCGATCGAGTGGAAAACCGCGCGGTGCTCATCGCGATGCTCGCTGAAATGTTTCGCGGTCGCGACAATGAAACCTGGCTGAAGATCTTGAACGCAGCCGAAGTGCCCTGTGCGCCGATTCAAACCATTGATCAAGTTTTTGCCGCGCCACAGGTGCGCCATCGAGACATGCTGATCGAAGTCGAACATCCCATGGCGGGAACCATTCGCATGGCGGGTATACCGGTCAAATTTTCCGCGACTCCGGCATCGGTTCGTTTGCCGCCGCCGCTGCTTGGGCAGCATACCGACGAAGTGTTGTCGTCATGGCTGGGAATAAACAATGACGAGATTGCGGTCCTCAAAGGAAAAAAAGTCATATGATGACGAACTGTCACTTCAGTTATTTTGCTCCGGGAAATTCTTCTCCTTCTCCCTCTGGGAGAAGGCAGGGATGAGGGCATGACCCTCACCCTTCCCTCTCCCACTCCGCGGGCGAGGGTAATCCCATTTGAAGCGCAGCATGTGGTAGAAACACGTTAAACAGCACATAAGAAATACCCATGCATAAAGGTATGACTTTCGAAGAATTTCACTCCGGCGATCATTTCACGACTGGCCGGCGCACGATCACCGAGCACGACATTATGCAATTCGTCACGCTCGTCGGTCTCACTGAGCCGTTGTTCTTGGACCTGGAATACATTCGCCACGAAAGTTTATACGGCGAGCGCATCGCTCCCGGCAGTCTAACTTTCGGCATGGCCGAGGGGTTGACGGTGCAAACCGGAATCATTCACGGCACCGGCATGGCCTTCGCTGGTTTAGACAAGATGCGCTTGTTTGGGCCCGTGAAAGTCGGGGACACAATTCAAGTCGAAATTGAAGTTCTCGACAGCAAGCCAATTCCCGCGCGCGGCGGGGGCATTGTCCGTTACCGGCAGTGGGTTAAAAACCAACGCGGCGAAACGATTATGGAATACGACGTCGCGCGATTGATTCGCGGCGCGGCGGGGGAGATAAAGTAAGGAGTGAAGAGTAAGGAGTTAGGAGTTCCGAATCTCCTGACTACTTACTCCTGACTCCTTACTGACGACAGTCCGTGCAGCAAGCCAACCATCGACACGAGAAAGAGATGACAATGAGCGACATGAAAACACGGTTCGGCGTCCTGCTCCCCACTCGCGAAGCGGTCATGTCGGGCCGCTCCGATCCGTCTAGCCTCTTCCAGCTCGCCGAGCGCGCCGAGGCGTTAGGATATGATTCCGTCTGGGTCGGCGACAGCCTCACGGCCCGGCCGCGAATCGACGCACTGACGACGCTCGCCGCGGTCGGCGCACGGACGCAGCACGTGCGTCTGGGCACCGCGATCTTTCTCGCAGCGTTGAGGCACCCCGTGATGTTGGCCTATCAACTCGCCAGCCTCGACTGGATGACCGGTGGCCGGATTGATCTCGGCGTTGGCTATGGTCGGTCCAAAGAGCCCACGCAGGAACATGAGTTCGAAGTCTTAGGTCTCGATCCCGGTCCACGGATTAAGATGAGCGAAGAGCTCGTACACGTGATGCGCCGCCTTTGGCGTGAGAACGACGTCTCGCATGACGGCAAGTTCACGCGTTTCGAGCATGTCACCATCGAGCCGAAGCCCGTACAGCCCGGCGGGGTACCGATCTGGCTTGCGTCGAACAACGTCGAACCCGGCCTTCGCCGCGTCGCGCGATTGGGCGACGGCTGGCTCAACAATATCAAGAGTCCCGAGGTCTATCGCGA
>DASXSW010000231.1:0-7605 GCA_036505755.1 Binatia bacterium
GAAAGTTTATCGCGCAAAGGCGCAAAGGGCGCCAAGTGACGGGCCTCGGCCCGTCATCCCGAGCGATGGCGAGGGATCTAAGAAAGATTTCTCCCTTCGGTCGAAATGACAAGCTGCGTTTCTTTGCACTCTTGGCGTCCCTTCGGCATCGCTCAGGGCATGCTTTGCGCGAGACATCTCTTTCAATTTCTTTGGTTAGATCTTTAACCGGTAAAAATCGATGGGGTTATCGTGCAAGATCGCTTTCTTGTTTCCATCGCCGATATCCGGGCGTTCCAGAAATTCCGGTATATCATGCGAAAACATGTCGGGAAGCCGCTCGTGCGGATAATCCGACGGCCACATCAAACAGTTCGGATTGAATTGTTTGAGCACGTGAGTGAGTGCCTTTTCTTCCACTTCGCAAGTAGTCCAGATTTGGCCCGACCGGATGATTTCGCTGGGCCTTTTCTTGAGCAACGGCGCCTGGAAGCGGTAGGGTTTTTCCATCTCTTCATCCATGCGGTCCATCATGTAGGGCAGCCAGCCTGAGCCCGCTTCAAGAAAAGCAACTCTGAGCTTGGGGAAACGATTGAACACGCCCTCGAATATCATGTGAGTAAACTGGATCAAGATCGCGAATGGATGCTCGAGAGTGTGAACGTGCAGAAACTTGTTAAAGAAATTGAAGCCCATACCGCGGCTCGGCGCGCCATGGACGGTGAGCGGCATGTCGAGCCGTTCCGCGGCTTCGTAAATCGGATCGAAATCGGTATGGCCATACCCTTTGTTGAGTACGGTCACCGCCGGCAGTAACCCGGCGACGAGGCCCAGCCCCTTGGCGCGTTCCAATTCTTTGGCCGCTTCGCCGGGCTCATGCACGGGCAGCAAAGCGACGCCTTTTAGGCGCGGGCTGACTTTACAGAAGCGTTCGGCGAGCCACGTATTATAGGCCCGCGAGATGACGCAGGACCATTCCGGATTCTGAATCAGCCCGAGGGATAAACCGCCGGTCGGATAGAGAACCGTCGTGTGCACGCCGAGCTCATCGATAAATTCCAACCACTTTGACGCCGGAGTTTCATGAACCTTTCCAGGCACGCCGAAGCCGCGGTTCCAACCGTCGAGCGACGGAAAATAACTGTAGGTCTGAAAATGCGGTCCTTGCCCGTAGCGGCCTTCAAGAAAATCCCGCAGCTCAGTGTCTTTTTCCATCACATGGCCGTCGGCATCAATGATCGGATAGTTTACGTTCATAATCATGCTCCTGGCGAACAGATCACAGACTACTGCGGTCTCTCAAAACATCGTCACATCATTCGTTCCGTCATTGTAGAGGCGGGTTTGAAACCCGCCCCTACCTGCTGTAGCTATAACACTGAGGCCGTTCCGATTTTGCAACGAATTGCGCACGCATGACTAGCCTAACGCCGGGTTAATCAGCGCTTTCGTGGGAAAGGTGCCCGGCACTTCGCCGCCGATGGCGCGGATACAGTGCTCGGTGTCCGTCAGCGGGAAGATGTGACTGACCATCTCCTGCACGGGAAATTTCGTTTCCTCGATGATACGCAAGGCGGCCTCCGTGGCGTCGTTGTCTGCTGTGAAGCAGCCCTGAAGCTTGATCTCGTTCCAAACCAGTTTGTCCATCAGCATCGGCGTCACCGTTGAATCGCCCGTCAAGCCGCCAAGGACCATTGTCGATTGACGATGCAGGCAGTCCACGGATTTCAATATCGCGTTGGGATTGCCTGAAACGTCGACGACGACATCGCACAGCTCGCCGTTGGTCTCCTTGCGGATGACTTCGACGACGTCTTCTTCTTCGACATTGATGGTTCGGGTGGCGCCGAACTTTTTGGCCAGTTCGAGCCGTGGCTTGTCGCGACCGATGCCGGTAATGAAAATCTTCGCGGCACCGGCGTGCTTTGATGCGAAGGTACAAGATAAACCTTGTTGACCAGGACCTTGGATTAATACGTAGTCACCCATCTTTACGCCGCCGCGGCGGATCGCCCATTGGAAACCATTCGCCATCACCGAACCGATCAGCGCCGCTGCTTCGGCGGGAAGCGAGTCGCTAATTTTGGTCGCGAGCACATCGGGTGCAAGATAGACATAGTCGGCAAAGCCGCCGAACAGATGTGGCGGCTGATCACACTTGGTGCGACCGCCGTAGTTGGTCCGTTGCCGGCAAAAGCGCTGGTTGTTGCGCCGGCAGTCGGCGCAGCGCCCACAGCCGAGAGCGCCTTTTAGAATGACGCGATCACCTTCTTTGACTTTGTGAATTTGCGCCGCGTTTCGTCCGAGTTTTTCGACGCGCGCAAGTATTTCATGGCCGAGGATGATGGGATAAGGCACTTGCAGCTTGCCGTGAAGATATTTCACGTCAGTGCCGCAGACGCCGCCCATCTCTACTTTCAACAGCCCGCCGTCCGGCGGAATGTCAGGCATCGGATACTCGCGGATCTCGAGTTTATCGGGACCGAGTAGTGTCGCTCCTCTTGAAGTTGCCATAGGACCTCCACCGTTCTCAATTAGTTCTTTCTAAGGGATCCTTCACTTCACTTTGTGTTCTTGGCTGAGCTTGTCGATGAAGCCGCTGCTTTCAATCTCCTTCACCAGAGACATGTCCGCATAACGCTCAGGGTTCTCTTTCAGCACTTTGGGATCTTTCTTGCCGACTTCTTGGATGGGAAGTTCAAAATATTCTCTCGACGGATACGGCTTCAGGGGAAAATCATACTCGCGAAAATTCTCTTCCAGGACTTCGCGATCTTGAACTTTCATGTACTTCGCCAGCACTTTCATGGCGAACTCTTTGTTGGATTTATAAACGGCCACGCCTTCGATCATCGCCTTGGTGAAATTGACCAATTCCGCTCGCGTTTTGGTCAGGTAGGGCCGGCGCGAGACAAAGAAAAGACTCGAGTAGGGAATGTTCAACTTGGAAGCATCCACCAGCAGCGTCATGCCGAGTTTCCGAGCCATTAACGTCATCGGCGGCGTCAACATGGCGGCATCGGCGTTGTTGGTCTCGACCGCGGCAATGCGGTTCGATTGATTGCCGACTTGCAGCAAGGCCACGTCGATGTCAGGCCGCAAGCCTTCGCGCTGGAGCAGGTAGCGAGCGGCGAAGTCAGCGTTGCTGCCGAAGCGGCTGATCGCCACCCGCTTTACTTCTTTGATGCTCTTGATGCCCTTTCTTCCATAGACGCGGTTGTCCATAGTGTTGCCCAAGCGGCCAAACATGACCAGGTCTAGGGCAGGTGTCGCGATCACCACTTGCGGCGAAAACATGCCGACGTGCGCGTCGCCCGATGATAGGGCGGCGGCGGCGGAAGAAGCGCCCTGGATGAAGATCAGTTGCACGTTGTTGCCGTATTTTTCGAAGAGCTTCGCTTCCTTGGTAACCCACAGCGGCGCGAATTGTCCCACTTCGCTAGTCCAGACGACATTGATGTTCGCGGCGGAAACGGCTGCGGCTTGGACGAAAAGCAACGCTGCGGCAAGACCCGGAACATATCGGCTCAGTCTCATTTGGTTCTCCTTTTTCAAACTGCGCAACCCATCCATCAGTTGACCTCTCTTCCCGCTAACCCCTATACTGCCGAACCACGGTTGAATCAAGTTTGAGGAGGCTTCGTCATGAGACATCTTTTAGTCGCGCTGATTGTTCTCCTGCTGCAGGGTGTGGCGCTGGGCCAGACGACGAGCCGCGTGATGTCGGGTTATGCGGCGATATCCGGACCTCATGCGGTTCTTTGGATGGCTCGCGAAGCCGGTCTCTTTGAAAAAAACGGTTTGCGTACCGATGTCGCGTACATCCGTAGCGGCTCGACAATGAGCCAGACTCTCGTGGCCGGAGAGATTCAGTTGGCGCAGATGGGTGGGCCGGCGATGCTCGCGGCGGGCGTGGCGGGCATGGACGTGACGTTCGTTGCTGTGGCGTTGAATACCACGCCGATTGTGATCATGGGCAATGTGGCAAAGATCGAAGATCTCAAAGGCAAAGCCGTGGGCATTACGCGCTTCGGCTCGAACACGGATATTTCAGCGCGCTACGCGATCCGAAAAGCGGGACTGCAACCCGAGAAAGACGTCGCGCTCGTGCAGCTGGAAGATTATCCGGGAATCATGGGCGGGATCGCGTCCGGCCGCATCGCAGCCGGCGCATTGGCGGATCCGTTCACCGATGCGGCGAAGAAACTTGGCTACAAAGAGATTGCCGACATCGCGGCGATGGGTCTGGAATTTCCCTTCGTGGGAATTGCGGCCAAGAAATCTTACATCAAAGACAACGTTGACACCGTGCAGCGTTTCGTGCGCGCCTACACGGAAGCGATTGCGCTTTACAAAAACAACCGCGACCTCGCGATGAAAGTGACCAGCAAATATACAGCTATCAAAGATGCGGCGATTCTCGCGTCAACCGTAGATTTTTATGCGCCTAAGTTGCAACGGGTCCCGTACCCGACAGTCGGCGGCCTGAAGTTCGTGCTGGATCAGGTTGGGGTGCGCGACCCGCGCGCAAAAAACTTTTCTCCCGAAACGTTCATGGACCTCCGTTTCGTAAAACAGTTGGAAGACAGTGGTTTCATCAAAGGGCTATATCCGAAAGGATAGCTGCTCTCGCGTCGAAGCGATGAGCGCGCTTCAATCGCGAATCTTAAATCACCAGCCCGTCACTAACGCGAGTCCAAATAGGACCACGACCGGACCGAGTGCGGCATTGATTTTTAACAAAAGGAACCACCGGCGCCAAAGAGAGAGTAACGGGTCGGGCCAGGCGATTGTGTTTGGTGGCAGGTCGGCGGTCAGGGCGGCGATCCGAGGCGCATACTTGAAAAATTGCAGGGAATGGTGGACGACCATCGCGACGAATAAAAACAGCTTCGCGCCAAGAATGATGGCATAAGCGCCAGTCGGCGCTGCCGCGGTTGCTTGAGTGCGAATGAGCAAGTTCACTATCCCCGTCACCAGCAAAAGCCCGATGGCAGTCCACGAGACCATTTCTAGGCCGATTCTTCCCTGATTCATCGTTTTGATGGCGATACTCGGTTCCAGTTCATGCACCGCCGGTCCCAAGACGATCAGGAAAAAAACGATGCCGCCGAGCCAGAGCGCCAGCGCAACGAGATGAATCATCAGACTGATGGAATACCAAGCGCTCATTGAATTACGTTTCAGAATAGTTTCGTTCCTGTCAGTAACACCCGCAGAAAAGCTTTGCAAATCAACGGTATCGCACTTGAATTGGGGTGGTAGCTGTGTTAGCAAGATGAAGTTTCTTCCTCCACTTCCAACAAAACAAGGATGGATCGTTAGATGCTCCGCTGGTTGCCAGAAGACGTCTCGACCTATGGTCACGAGATCGATTCCTTATTCTACCTTATTTACTACATCACGGCCGTGACCTTTGTCCTGGTTACAGTCCTCATGGTTGTTTTTCTGGTGAAATACCGTGAACAGCCGGGGCGGCGGGCCATCTACACCCACGGCAACACGACGCTCGAGATTATTTGGACGATCATTCCCGCCGCGATCTTGATCGTTCTGTCCTTTATGAGCGTATCGACTTGGGCCAAGGTGAAGCGCAGCGTGCCGCCGACCGACTTTGACATTCAAGTGACTGCCAAGCAATTTAACTGGGAAGTAGTTTATCCCGGAGCCGATGCCAAGTTTGGCACGCCGGACGACGTGAACTTCGATAATGATTTGCATGTCCCGGTCAATAAGGTTGTGCGCATCCATCTCGGATCGAAGGATGTGATTCACAGCTTTTTCCTGCCCAATTTGCGGCTTAAGCAGGATGCGGTTCCCGGCCGCACTATTCTGGTCTGGTTTGAAGCGACGAAGCCCGGGAAGTATGAGCTTCCGTGCGCCGAGCTTTGTGGTTTCGGTCACTCTGGAATGAAGGGCTGGCTGTACGTCCACACGCCGGAAGAGTACGCCAAATGGGCCGCGGAAAACTTAACTGCTAAACCGCAGTAGCGCGTCCTGTCTTTGGCGTTGTAACCTTGAACATATCGACGGAGGATCCTGAACGATGAGCGATACAGTAGCGGCCGGTGCCGTGCACGCAGTGCATGGTCATCACGAGGAAATTGGTTTTTGGCGCACTTACGTCTTTTCCACCGACCATAAAATGATCGGCCGCCAATTCCTATTCCTCGGGCTCTTTATGTTGTTGATTGGCGGAACGCTGGCGATGATGATCCGCTGGGAGTTGGCGTGGCCGGAAACCGCCGTTCCAGGGTTCAGCTGGATTCCTGAACCTTACATGTACGAAGGAATCATTCCGCCACAAACTTATAATGCTCTTTTTACCATGCACGCGACCATCATGATCTTCTTCGTAGTCATGCCGATCATGGTAGGATGTTTTGGCAACTTCCTAATCCCGTTGATGATCGGAACTCGCGACATGGCTTTTCCGAAATTGAATATGCTTTCTTTCTGGGTCGGAGCAGTGTCTGGCGTCGTGATGCTGGCAAGCTTCTTAGTTGCGGGTGGGCCGGCCGCCTCGGGTTGGACGGGCTACGCGACCCTGTCGGCCAGGGCCGCATACACGGGCGTTGGGTTAGGCCAGGATCTTTGGATCATCAGTTTGATCATCATCGGTATCTCTTCTCTGATGGGATCGATCAACTACATTACGACCATCGTCAATATGCGTGCGCCGGGCATGAGTTACTTCCGTATGCCGCTGACCGTTTGGTCGCTATTCATCACCGCGATCCTGCTGCTCCTTGCTCTCCCCGTTCTAACTGCGGCGTTGGCGATGTTGCTTTTCGACCGAACGATGGACACCAGCTTTTTCCTCCCTGAGGGCGGGGGCCAACCGCTGCTCTGGCAACATATGTTTTGGTTCTTCGGCCATCCGGAAGTTTATGTCTTGGTGCTTCCCGCGATGGGCGTGACTTCGGAGTTGCTCTCGACTTTTTCCCGCAAGCCGATCTTTGGTTATCACGCCATGGCATTTTCCATGATCGCCATCGCCTTTCTCTCCTGGATTGTTTGGGGTCACCACATGTTCGTCAGCGGCATGAATCCGCTTCTCGGTACGGCTTTCATGATGACCACTATGGTCATTGCCGTCCCGTCAGCCATCAAGGTTTTCAACTGGCTCGGCACTCTCTGGGGGGGCAGCATTCGTTTGACCTCGCCGATGCTTTTCGCACTTGGCTTTGTCTCGAATTTTTTAATCGGCGGTCTTAGCGGCATATTCATGGCTTCGACCCCCGTCGATATCTTTATCCACGATACCTATTACATCGTCGCCCACTTTCATTACGTCGTCGCCGGGATCATCTTCGCGCTGTTCGCCGCGGTGTACTATTGGTTTCCCAAGATGTTTGGCCGGATGATGAATGAAAAACTCGGGAAAATTCATTTCGTGCTGACTTATATTTTCTTTAACGGCGCTTTTTTTCCGATGCATTTTCTCGGCGTCGGTGGTCACATGCGGCGAATCTATAACCCAACCCAGTATGAATTTCTTCAGCCGATGCAGCACTGGAATGTGTTTATTACCATCAGCGCGTTGATTCTCGGTGCCAGCCAGTTATTTTTCTTGTTCAACTTCGTATGGAGCCTTTTCGCCGGCAAAAAGGCGGAACGAAATCC
>DASXSW010000232.1:0-8919 GCA_036505755.1 Binatia bacterium
AGAAGCGATTATTTCTTGGACAAGCTCTCTAACCAAGCCACGTCAGCTAAATCCTGCGGGCGGCCCACTGCTTTCTTGTTGGCAATCAGATGTACGCGACCGATGACCTGGACGCGAAGCCCGTCGACTTCGAATTCCAACCGATCTTTCCATGCGTCATTGAATTCGACATCGTCGATCGATGTGAGAATATCTATTCTCGATGGCTCGACGCCGATTTGAAAGACTAGACCGGGGCTGCTCAGTTCTGATTCGGTCAACTCCGAAAGCGGCGCGCCGAATTTTGCGAGAGCGCGCCAAACGCGCCCGGCATTTTCAGCGTCGCATCTCACCCACAGATCAAGGTCACCGGTCGCTCTTGGCAGCCCGTGAGATGCTACCGCGTAGGCACCGACGACCAGGTAGTCAACGCGCTCTTCGATGAATGCCGACAAGATGTCTCTGTAGTCGGGGCTCAGCAAAACGTCCCTCTTTGAAACTCCATGCGTTCAACGTAAGCGGCCAGACCATTTCGAATCGATCTGCCGGGCTCGTCTCCGAAAGATCGGCGTGATTGTCTGGTGATTTGATTTCCGTCTTGCGAATTTTTACTCCACGTTTCGCCATGGGTGCATTCTACCATTTTCAAAAGCGATAGTTGATAAGAAAGATAGAGAAACCGATGTCGTCGGTTTAACGAGTTCTTGCCGGGTCATTCTCTCTCCGCCAAGCGGTCAGTATCCAAGAAAACTGCCGAAATCTTGGATTGAGAAGATCAAGGGCAATGGTCCAGGAAGGATATCGAGATACCAAAGAATCGCCATGGCGAAGGAAACTAGGGGCCGCTGGCCATATAGAGCATCCCGAGTCCACTCACGTCTTTTCACAGAGCCACATACTGAGATAGAGTGACGCGCTATGAATGAGAGATTTTTTAATTGGCTGGGTCGAGATTTCATTGAAATGTCAGCTGAGGGACGTCCCGGAGTTCAGGCAGATGGCGCGACAATTGCCCTTTTTCAGAGGCTCGAGACCGAGCTTCAATCACACGGCTTGTCCCGCGACGATGTGGTGCGCATTCGCGTGTGGGGACGGGACAAAGACGCGCGCACACTGGCGACTGCAGCGCGGTCGAAGGTTCTCACCGGAAATCGCAAAGCGGCAAGCTCCAGCTTTATTTCACAGCACTGGTTCGATTCGGATGCAACCGTCGGTTTGGAGCTGCTGGCGATGAAGCCTATGATCCGCGTTGCAGAGCGGCGGCCGGTGGAGTTCGAACCGGCGCGAAATTATCTCTGTTACCTCCGATACGATTCGGTGGTGTTCTACTCCGGTTACACGTCGAACGCCGATACGCTGGAGGATCAAGTAACAGAAGTTCTTAACGCGGTGTCCAGAGCGCGAGCGATCTCAGGCGCGCTGACTCAAGATTTCAGAAAGACAGGTAGGCTGTCTGTTTTTCTGCAGCGAAGTCAGAAGCTCAGCATCGTCAGAGATCTACTATCCAAGGTGAGCTGGATCGATCTTGCTAACGTCGAGTTTCGGCTTGTCGATGGCTTCGCCGGCGAGAAATATTTGCTGGAGATCGAAGCGACGGCGTTGAGCGTTTAGCTCGTTCGCAGCACTGACTGTGCAACGTAGCCGCGAGATCATTTTGTAGAAGAGATCCGTGAATCCCTTTCATAGTCGGGCGATTTTTCTAGACATGTTTGGCGACATTATAGATTTTAAACTCGAGCCTTACTATTAGCGCAATCATTTGTTTGCTGGCGATTTAGCGATTAAAGTATCTGCCGTGGAATTCAAGCGTTCCTTGCCGGATAGGATTAGCGGGCTTTGGCAACTGGCGTTTAACCTCCGGTGGACCTGGCATCAGGAGGCTCGCGAGATATTTCGACGTCTCGATTACCCCCTATGGCGACTAACTTCACATAACCCGGTGCGGATGCTTCACTTGGTGACGAACCAACAGCTGAAGCAGGCAGCGCGGGATCCTGCGTTTGTCGCTCTTTACGATGCTGCCATCGAGGGTCTCGGCCATGCCCTTACCACCAAAAAAACGTATTGGGCCCAAACGTATCCTGGTCTAGCCAACCGTCCGATAGCCTACTTTTCGGCTGAATTTGCCCTTCACCAGTCCTTACCCATCTATGCTGGAGGACTTGGGGTTCTAGCCGGCGATCACTGCAAGGAAGCGAGCGATCTGGGAATTCCACTCGTCGGGGTCGGTTTCATGTACCCGCAGGGGTACTTTCACCAGAGCATCACCTCAGAGGGGCAGCAAGAGGAACTGTACGAGCACTTAGAGTGGGATTACACGCCGGTGGAGCAAGTAGTCACCAAAGACGGGAAGCCTTGTATCCTGTCTGTCGCGCTCGGTCACGGCGTTGTGCACGTTTCTGTGTGGTGCGTCCGCTTGGGCCGGGTAAAGATTTTCTTGCTGGACACGTCCGTTAAGGAGAATGACCCGAAGGATCGCGAGCTTTCAGCACGACTTTATGGCGGCGACCGCGAAACAAGACTCAAGCAGGAGATCATATTAGGCGTTGGCGGTGTTCGGGCGCTTCGCGCTCTGGGTTATCAGCCTATGGTCTGGCATCTGAATGAGGGGCACACGGCGTTCGTAACGCTCGAGAGAATCCGTGAGCTGGTGGACCATGGCGAGAGCTTCGAGGCAGCTCTTGAGAAAGTGCGCCGGTCCACTATCTTTACAACGCATACTCCGGTCGCTGCCGGACATGATGCGTTCCACATTGATCTTGTGGACTCCTATCTTGCGGAGTACTGGGCTAATGTCGGTTCATACCGAGGCGAGTTTTTGAAGCTCGGGTATTACGACGATGGCCTCGGGCCGATGTTCAATATGACTGCCTTGGCCATTCGCAGCACGAGCGCGACCAACGCCGTAAGTCAAGTCCATGGACGTGTCACCTTGGATATGTGGGCACAGCTATGGCCAAGTACGCCTGAACGCGAGAGTCTGTTGAAAACTGTTACGAATGGCGTTCACGTCCCCACTTGGATCGCGCCAGATATGGTCGGGCTACTAGAACGTTATCTCGGGGTAAAGTGGAAGGACGAACACGATGTGGTAGACTTTTGGGATGAAATCTCGAACATCCCGGACGAGGAACTGTGGGCTGTTCGCGAGACGCTGCGAAGCTACCTCGTCACGTTTATTCGAGAGCGCGCCCGGCAGTTGTGGACACAAAAGCAGGTGACGGCTGCTCGGGTCGTGGCGGCAGGTACGCTACTGGATCCAACAGCGCTCACCATCGGATTCGCCCGGCGATTTACCGACTACAAGCGTCCGGAACTGATCTTTTATGACCCTGAGAGATTGGCTCGCATCCTGACGGCGTTTAGACGCCCCGTTCAGATTGTGTTTGCGGGCAAAGCCCACCCAGCGGATTACGGTGGCAAACATCACCTGCAGAATATTTTCAGCCATGCGATCGATCCCGCATTTGGCGGTCATATTGCCTTTGTGGAAGACTACGATCTTTATGTTGCGCACTTCTTAGTGCAAGGATGCGATGTTTGGTTGAATACTCCACGTAGACCTTTTGAAGCGAGCGGAACCAGCGGAATGAAAGCGTCAATCAATGGCGCACTGCATCTGAGCACTGGGGATGGTTGGTGGGCAGAAGGCTACACGGGATCGAACGGATGGTTGATTGATGGGGGCGTGGCGGCAGATGACCCGGCCGCCATAGATGCAGCCGACGCGGAATCGCTCTATCGCCTCCTTGAAGAAGAAATAGTCCCAGCATTTTATGATCGCGACGCAAACAAAGTACCGCGGCGCTGGCTCCGGATGGTGAAGGAGGCGATTAGCACGACCATGCCCCGCTATAGCACGCGTCGGATGGTCAAGCAATATGCTGAATGGATGTACTCGCCACGCTCTTCAACAGAGCCGAAACCATAGCAACGACTAGAAATATTTATCAGGGAGTCGGAGAAGGCCGTCAAACAGCCCGCTAACTTAGGATCATGCCTCAACTGTATTCCCGGTAAATTCCGTCGAACTTGCCGAGCTTGATGCGGACCATGTACTGCGCGCTTTCGCGCACCAGACGCTCTTCCCGCGGCGTCTTGACCATGCGCGCGATCAGATCCGCCGATTGCGCAGTATGCTCAACGTCCGCCACCATGTGGGTAGGAAAAAACACCAGATCGCGATCGTCGAGACCGTAATGTTTGCGCCCGGCGTTTAGAAATTCTTCCGAGTAACGGCACACCATGCTTTCGCTGGTCATCGCCGATGCGCGATTTTGTGGCGCGATGCCCGTGAGCGTATTGTAAACCGTGCGCGCCGAGTGAATCTGGCACTCAAAGATTTGCGTTGCTTCCGTGAAGTCTTCTTCATTGAGACCGAGGGCGAGGCCGAACCGCTTCGCTAGGTCAGGATGGGACTGTTCTTCGTTCAACTGGTAAGTGAAATAATCGAACATCGTCTGGTCCTGGGCGTTCTTCACCATGCCCAAAGCGAAGGATTTTAGAATCGCCTTGTTGTGTAAATAGTGCTGGATGGACCAACCCTGCAGCCGTTTGATCGATAATTTTCCCTGGCGCATTTCCGTGAAATAGGGAGTTTCCAGCAGGCGTTGAATACCAGGTTCGATGATTTCTTTCTTCACTGATTCGACGAGTGCTTTGCCGTCTACCATAACTCGCTCCTTAACTTTGCTGGTTTAGACTCTAACTTTCGAGCTCGACTGACAAGTGATCCGTGCGATCTGTTACTTTCCCGCCAAGACCTGATCGAGCAGCGAGTAATCCGTAACCGCGGCGACGTTGATCGGCGCCGAGATCTGTTTTTGACCATAAGCCAGGTCAAAATATTCCTGCATGTCTTTGATGCTGATCTTCCCGTCAGGTGTGAGAATCGAAAGCCATTGTTCGTAGACCGTCTCGGCCACTTTTTGTTCCAACTTCCATTTGTCTTTGACGTAATTCACGGCGCGTGACTTTTCTTTTCGGCAATAGGCGGCGGCATCGAGCATCACGCGAATGACCGTCTTGATCCGGGCGGCGTCGGTCTTAAGCTTGGTTTCATTGACAACGAGCCCGCTGGTCGGAAATTGCATCGGCAGGTCGTCGGCGGAGCCGATCTCGCGGAAGCCTTTTTGCACCATGATGACGTTATGAGGCCCCGACAAAACAGCGGCCGACACCGCGCCCTGACCCAAGCTGGTTACAGTGTTCGACACAGAACCCGTCTGAGTGAAAATGGCTTTTTCGGGATCTGTCCCTTTCGCTTTCAGCAGCAGACGAGCCACCAGGTGCTGCAGGCTGCCGATCCTGTCGACCCCGATTCTCCTGCCCGCAAGTTCACTCGGCCGCTGAATGCTCGGCTCGGCGACGAGAAAGAACGGTGGCTTGCGCAAACTGATCATGATCCCCTTGAGCGGCGCGCCTTGACCCGTCGCGACAATGCCGGTTGTGTAGCCAGTTAAGTAATCGATTTCGCCGGCCGCGAGCGCGGCGACCGGCAAAGGTCCGGCCATTTGAATCAGCTCGGCTTCCAGGCCGTGCTTTTTGAACAGTCCGGCATCGCGCGCAATAAAGACATTCAGAAATGAGATGCTGAATGCGGAGTAGGCCATGCGAACTTTTTTTGTCTCTTGGGCGAGCGCGCCAGCGCTCAGTTGGAGAAAGAATAGCAGGAGGCCGATTCTGATGATGAGCCGCAGCGCGTGACTTAAGGCAAGTTCATGTTTCAAGAAATTTGCGATCACGCCGGTGACTATAACCAGCGTGCAGAAAACTTGTCAACGCGTGTAGTCCCTTGAGAATGTATGGGGTAGGGCTTTATGAAAGCAGTGAAGCCAGAGCAGATCCTTCAATGTACAAAGCAAAGCCGAGCCATCATAGATGGTCTTGGCTTTGCTGGAATCAATTCTAAGAAGATGGGATCCTATATCTTCGGGATTACCAGTGTGGTTCCGACTTTGACAAGATGAGCCTTGCGGATACCATTAATCTGCAGGATGCGTTCCACCGATGCGCCGTAACGCCTGGCAATTTCAATTACTGTCTCGCCGCGCTTGACCCGATGGTGCACAATTTGGGGCTTCGCCTGTGGCTGGCGCGCAGCCTGCTGGACTTGCGCAACAGTGACGAGAGGCGCCACGCTTCGGTCCACGGGCAATTTTACGCGATAGCCGGCGGGTACTATACGGGTTGCGGTACCAAGCGCCGGATTCCAACCCAGGAATTCATCGCGGCTAAGTCCCGACGAGGTGATCACTGATGCCAAAGCAGTTGTGCTGCTAAGTTCGACTTCCTTAATTTCCACTGAAGCGTCAAGCTCGAGATCGGGGAAATATTTGTTGAGATTCGTACCGATTTCGACCGCTGCGAGAAATTCGGCGTAGAACTGCTTCGGCGCGAAGCCCCAGTTAGGATGACTATACCTCTGGATCAGATCGACCAAATTATCTGAACCGACCTCGGCAACCGCACGAGCGATACCTCCTTGTCCATAGTTATAAGAGGTAACCGCCAAGGGCCAACTACCCAAGAATTCATATGCTTGTTTGAGATAGGCTGCGGCGGCACGGGACGATTCAAATGGATCTCGTCGTTCGTCGATAGCGGTGCTTACCCGCATATATTCACGCCCGGTGCGAGGCATGAACTGCCAGATGCCCAGAGCGCCGACAGAGGATCGGGCGTAAATATCATAAGATGATTCCACGATCGGCAAATATGTGAGCTCTGGCGGCAAATCACGATCGCGGAAGATCTGCTGAATTTGCCTTATATACCGACCTGAGCGTTTCAAACCCGCCGCCGTTCGTTCCTTTACTCCTCGCTGCGTCTTGACGCGCTCGATGTCGACGCCGTTAGCTGCGGCAACGCGCGCGCGTTCAGCGTTGAGATACTCATTCGAGCGACTGCCTTCACCAACGTCATTCACTTCATAAATTTTGCTCATGTCCAAGGCGTCGAAATAAATCAGCTGCGAAAGACTATATTCGGTGAAAACTTTTCTCCAAAAATCGACCGAAGATTCGAGGCCAGTGGGGACGGGAAATGGAGAACGGTTGGATAGTTCGCTCTCGGCAATCACCCCGGCGGGCGATAATGTCAAGATGCTAAAGTACAATGCGAGTAACCAGCGTCGAGCGTGTTTCATGCCACCTCCGATTTACGATGCAAGACGAGCAACCCACGTGCCAGCGTCTCAACATCGCCGAGGGCCGCATTGTAGAGAAATTTTTTGGCAGAAACAATCATAAAAACGCATTTTTCAGACAATTCCGACTGGCCGACTGCCCAGCTACAACTGGGAGACGCGCCCGCAAATCGGGCAGCAAGTTCGTTTATTGTCCCACCGAGCCACCGGTTTGACGGCATTGACACTGCTGACTATATTGCGTCCGAATTTACCATTCGGATCACGCAGAGGAGGGACTCCATTGGAACATTCGACGATGGTATTGCTCACCGAAGCGCTACTTCGAGTGATTTTAGGTTGGCGCATGCTGATCAGCGGTCTAAGTAACCTCCGTCGCTGGCCGAACCCCGTTAATACTGCGAGCATCCTCTTTCCCAAGGGCGCGACCTTCTTCGGCTTCGTGGCCACTTTTTTAATGGTCGTGGGCGGTTTCGGAGTCGCGGCGGGGATTCAAACTCCGATCTGTGCGGTGATGATTATAGTTTTCCTAATTCCGACGTTCGGACTTCATTGGCACTGGCTCAAAATTCTGCCGACGATGGTGCCGTTGGTGAAGGCCGCGATCAAAGATGAACAGGCGCAAAACTATTTTCGCTCCTTCGACCGCCAATCCTATCACGCCCACGAAGTGGGCATTCGCGACAACCTCGTCTTTGTCGCCGCCGCGGTTTACTTCGCAGTGCGCGGAAGCGCGGCCTTCGGCGTGGATAATTGGATTAGCGATTGGGTGGTCCGGCTATTCTAATCCGTTTCGAGGATCGATGATGGAGGATTGAGGAACGCCATTCTCTATCCTCAATCCTCCATCCCAATCAGTGCGAGCGAGCAACGTGCTGCCTAAAGGCCGGCTAAAAAACGGCCGGGATTGAGCAATTCTTTGGGATCGAATTGCCGCTTGATCTCACGTATGAGAGGAACAGTCGGTGGCGATGGCCCCCATACCTCGATTCCCTGTTTGAGATCCGGCGGGGCCGAGAAAATGACGGCGTGACCGTGCTGCCGGTGTGCCACTTCAATCAACTCTGAAAAATGCTCCAAGCCGGATCTGCGCGCTGGTAAAGCCAACCAGACCACGCCGACGGCGATATCGCTAATCAGTTTCACACCGGCCCAGTTTTGGACGAGCCTAGCAAAATCAAAAATTTTGACGCGAGGTAGAGTCACGCGGTAAACCAAACAATCAGGCTGAAGCGGAAAGTCGCGGAGCTTTCTCCAGAATTCATTATGGCTTTCAGCTTGCAAGATCGTCGTGTTCATGCCAATTCGACCCGCGATGTCGTCAAGGTCGCGTAGATGGCGCGCTACGGTTTCCTCAAATCCTTCACACCAGATAGCGAGCTGCCATTGTCCCTCGGCTCCATCGTTCGAGAGAAAGACCCCGGCTGGCAGCAGCGCTGAGCGAGAAAGCTCTTCACTGAGTCGCTCAGCCTGAGCCAATGTTCCGGAAGCGATCACGGTCGCTGCCGTTTCCGCAACGGGCGCCGTTCGCAACGTCACTTCCGTGATGATGCCGAGAGTTCCGAGAGAGCCGACGAAAAGTTTACACATGTCATATCCCGCGACATTTTTGACGACTTTGCCGCCGGCTTTGATTTGCTCGCCGCTAGCGAGCACGACTCTCATGCCGATGACTAGGTCGCGCACGCTGCCGTAGTAGCTTCGCCGCGGCCCGTTCAAGTTGCTGGCAATCGCGCCGCCGATCGTCGCGCGATCCGGAAAGGGAGCCTCGATCGGCACGAACTGTTTTTGTG
>DASXSW010000233.1:0-5334 GCA_036505755.1 Binatia bacterium
TCTTGGCGGCCTCGGCCATGGCGCGCATGAAGCGACCGATCACCGGCCCGCGCTTGGCGATGATCGACCGGCGGGTAGTGAAAGTAGTCGCGGCATAGGCGATCCGCAGGTCCGGGCCGTAGATCACGTAGTGATAACCCAGCTTGAGAGCTTGCGCGTCGGTCGGCACAGTTAAGACCGCGGCATCGATTCCCTGCGCAACCAACGCGGCCAGTGTCTCGGGAGCTCCTCCAGCCTGGAGATAACTCACGTCGCGGCTGTCCAAACCATAATGACGCAGAGCTTGGACGGCGAAATAATGCGGATTGCTGCCGATGCGCGAGACTCCGATGCGTTTCCCTCTTAGCTGCTCGGGTGTCTTAATGTCTGGCTTGGCGATGATGCTGTGGGTCAGCAGGCTTTTGATGCCTCCGATTAAGACCGGGTCTTTGTTGCCTTGCACGAAGGGTAGAGTGATGCTGGCCGCGCCGATTACGGCGACCTCGCTGTCGCCGGACAGAATGGCCGCCACAGCCGGCGCGCCTGGAGTGACAAAAACCAGCGGAATCTCCAAATCATATTTCTTGAAAAGACCCGCCTCTTCGGCGATTCACGGGTAGGATTGGGACATCACCCGGGCGGTGTAGATCGTAAATAGCTTGTCCGCGGCGGAAGCTTCGCATGGGACTGCCAATACCCCACAAAGAATGCACAACGTGAAGACGCCAATATGATGCTTGCTCATTCCCAACTTCATAATCCATCCCCCATAAACTTGGAGATTCTTACAGTGTTCCTCTAAACCGTTGTATCTGATTTGCGTCCCCTTACCACGCGCTAGCAAAGTTGATGACATTGCGGGCAAACTCCTCCGGATGTTCCCGGTAATGAAAGTGGCCTGCGTCGTTGACGATGAGCATCCGAGCACGCGGATTTTTTTCTCCGATCATATCGAAGAGTGCGAGTCCTACAGCCGGGATCGCCGACGGATCGTTCTTTCCCCAGTAAAGAAGTGTCGGTGTCTGGAGTTTCCCTTGCTTGATCCACTCTCTCATTTCCGCCGCTCCCTTGGCGATGATAGCTTCGTAACGCTTCGCCGCCTCTCCACGCATCACCGTATCGGTCTTCTGCCCGCTAGGGAGGCTAGCCATGTAGCCTGCCGCCAAGACAAATTCCTCCGTGATGTGTTCGCGATTTTTGGAGAGCTGCTGATGCGCAAAGCGGAACTGCTCCTTCGGATCGTCCGATGTCCCGCGCTGCCCCCCAGCCCCCGTTCCAAGTCCGATGGCCGCGCGCCGCTCTTCGACGTTTCCAATCGGCGGAGATAGGGTAGCGCTGTCCGCGATGATCAAGGTTCTAACGATTTCGGGGTGCTCCAAAGTGACGCCCGCGGCGTGGTAGGCGCCGGTGGACTGTCCCATGATGTGAAACTTGTCGAGCTTCATCACCTTGATGAAGTTGTAAAGATGCTCCATCTCTGCGGTGACGCTGTAGTCACCCTTCGGATTATCCGTCATGCCGTGCCCCAGCCGGTCGGGGGCAAGAACGCGAAAATGCTTGCTGAGCCCAGTCAGAACGGGAACCCAGGTATTCGCGCTGGATGTCCCCGATGGCCGGGCGCCGTGAATCAGCAAAATCGTTTCCCCGCTACCAACGTCGTAATAGCGTGTACGCGCGCCGTTGACGTCCACGAACTTTGCTACGTGGCCGCCGATGGAAGCGGAAGATGAAACGCTTTGACTAACAACGGACGTCGTCGGACGAGCCAACAATACAAAGCAAACAACGGCCAGCGCGGTCCATAATGATCCTAGCCTGCTAAACGGGAAATGAACGACACGGCGAACTATCATGTTTTATCCTCCCCATTGGTCCCGTATCCGTTAACTACGACGTGAATAAATCTCGCACTGCACGAAAATAAGCCAGGTAAGCAGCGGGCGTCAAGCGGGGATGGAAATTGAACCTTCGCAAAATTGGCTTTAAAAAATCTGTGGTCATTGATAAGATTGCATCCAGTGATCTCAGGGAGGTAATCGTATGAGTCAAAATATTGTTTCCACCCCGACCCATGAACGGTGCGTGACTTCGTATGCTGCGCGCACGCAGTACAAGCCCGGCACAGTTCATCCGCCTTATATCAAAGTCAAAGACGCCATCGACATCCACTGCCACGCGCACGAGGGGCAGCAAGATCCTTATGATCTGGCGCGCCGCGCGTCGCTCGCGGAGATGAAGGGACTGCTGTTCAAAAGCATTCCCGGCGAAGATCCAGTAAAAGCCACGCGGGCGGTCCAAGAAGATGTGAATCGCTGGGCCGATAAGGAAGGTGTGACGCCGATCACATGTTGGGCGGGCTACGTCTGCGGCAGACAAACGGAGCCCGTATCGGCGAAAACCGTGCGCGAGATGATCGACCGCGGCGTCACGGCAATTTGGTTGCCGGTCTTTAATCACGCGATCACGCTCAGCACCGTGGGAACCTACCGCCGTGTCATCGACGGAAACAATACCAACGGCTGGCACGGACCCCTGCCGTGGGACAAAGCAGTCGAGCTCGGTCATTACAACTTGGCTGAAAATGGCGAGCTGAAATCCGAGGTCAAAGAGATCGTGCGCATTTGCGCCGATCGAAACGTCGCGCTTTTCTTCGGTCACGCCACGCACAAAGAAATTTACAAGCTCGCCGAAGAAGTCGAAAAAGTCGGCCTCAAGCGCGCCGTGATCGATCATCCGTTCAGTCCGTTCTTGAATGTCTCGCCGGAGATGATGAAAGAGCTTTCTCCAGTGGGAATTTTCTTCAACTTCACCTTCGACGAGCTATCGCCGCTGCTCGGCGTCGATCCGCAGATTATGTACAACACCATCCGCGACGTCGGCCCGGAGCATTTCACGCTATCGAGCGATGCGGGCGAGCCGCTGTTCCCCGATTCCGTAGAGGCCATGCGGCTGGTGCGTGGCTACATGGAAGCCTTCGGCTTGAATCAGGATGAGCTTTACACGGTTTGTACTAGGAATCCGGCGAAGGTGGTCGGCCTTGCCTTGCAGTGATGCAAGGCAAGGCGTTCAAGGTTCAACGTTCCAAGTTCAAGGTTGCTGGCGGAGGAATGAACATTGAACTTTGAACCTGGAACTTTGAACGGGCCGCTATTTTAGACCCAACCGCTCAAACGTTCCGTCCTTTTCCATCTCTTCGAGAAATCGCCGGTCTATGAGCTGCTGCGCTGAAACTTTCAGCGCGCGCGGATCGGTTCTCGCAATCTCCTGAAGCGTCGCCTGGATCGCTTCAGGCCGGATCTCCAGTTTTGGCTCCAACACTTTCAGCTCCTGGGTGTATGCCGCGTCGAAAACTTTCCGGTCGGTGAGACCGATTTTTTTGCTGATCACTCGATAAGCCAGTTCGCGGTCGGTGGTCATCAGTTTGAATGACTCTGCCATGGTGTGCATGAACTGGCTGACAACTTTCGGCCGCTTCGCGATTACTGAACGTAAAGTAACAAAACCCGTCGCCACGTACGGTGGTTTGATCTCACGGCCGTCGATGACGTAGTTGAATCCCTGAAACGCCGCGCGCGTGTCCTGCGGTGTGGTAATCGAAGCCGCGTCGACGGCGCCCGTAGCGAGCGCCAAAAAAGTCTCCGGCGCACCGCCGGTTTGAATCAAGTTCGCATCCTTGAGGGGATCGAGGCCTTTCTGTCGCATGGCATATTGCGTGAAATAGTGCGAGTTCCCGCCGATACGGCCGACGCCAATTCTTTTGCCTTTTAAATCCTCGGGGCGCTTGATGTCGGGCTTGCCCATGATGCTATGGGTAAGGACGTTTTTCACCGAACCGATAAAAACGAAATCGGTGTTGCCGCTCAAGTAAGCCCGGATCGGCCCCTCGCCGCCGACGATGGCAACGCTACCGTTGCCACCGCTCATCGCCGCGGTAACGATACCCGACGAGGCGATGTAGACGAGTTGAAAATCTAGATCGTGTTTGGAATACAGCCGCGCTTCCTCGGCGAACCACGGCAGCGCCATGGCGATGCTCGGCGCCGACTGCAGACCGACAAGCTTCTCAGCCGCAAACCCCGGCTGACCAAAAACCAAGAACGCGGCGATCAAGTAGCAGAAACGTGGAATGATTCGCTCGAACATATCGCGGCCTCCCATCCCAACACTCTTGTCTGACTATTGCCTCTTGCCTACTGTCTCAAGCTTTTCGCCTTCACCTCACCCTCACCTTTCGCCCTTTACCGCTTATACAGCTGCTTGATAAATCCCGACGACTCCATTTCTTGAACAAAACTTTGATCGACAAAGCTCTTCGGGTCAGCCGCGGCGGCCTTGGGGTTTTTCGCTGCCATGTCATCGAGCAGCGTTTTGATGCCGGCGGGATCGGCATAGGGCACATCCAGCAGTACCGCAGTGTAGTTCTTATAGGTTCGTTCGAGGCCTTCGGGATCGGTAAACCTGGTGTACTTGCCGATGATCGCTTTCGTGACTTCCTTGTCGGCCTTGATGTAATGGATCGCTTCGGTGATGGCGCGCGCGAACTTGGCAACCATAGGGCGCTTGGTCTTGATGATGGCTTCCCTGGTAACGATGCCGTTTCCGTGCAGCGGAATCTTGAGCGTTGCCATGTTGACCAAATCGCGGAATCCAAGGCGCTCGGCTTCTTTGATGAACGGCTCGTTCATGATCGTAAACTGAGAAATGCCTTTGGATATGGCCGCGAGCCGCTCCGGGTTTCCCCCCGCGGGAACGATCCGCACGTCCTTCTCCGGATCGATGCCAAGCCGCTTAAGGGATAGACGAAGCCCCATTTCCGAGATGCTGCCGAATCGATTGACCGAACCGATTTTACCTTTCAATTGTTCCGGGCTTGTTATGTTGGCCGCGCTGATAATGTGATCGATGAAAGTCGGAATGATTGACAGGATCATTACCGTGTCGGCACCGCCAAGCCGGGGATTCACCACATTGGGCGCGGAGGTGACAACGATGTCGAGGTCGCCCGCCACCAGCGCCTGCATCGCCGGGGGACCGGCGCTAAAAAAGATCGGTTCGATGGACAAACCTTGCTTCGCTAAAAACCCCTTATCCTGCGCCGCCCACAGCGGCGTGTGTGACGCGGTCATCGCCGCCCAGCCGACCCGCGCGCGATCCTGCGCAGTGACCGGATCAAAATAAAGAAAAATTGAAATGACGGCCAGTAAAACTGACAGAAGAACTTTCGGCATGGACTCAAACTCCTGGACGCCCTTAAATGCTTCGCGCCAAGCTAGTCTATCTCGCGACCGAATAGCAATAAGAATCCCGCGGCTCCGGACTCAGGTTCGGATGAACTGACCAGCGAGGCAAAGTCCC
>DASXSW010000234.1:0-5183 GCA_036505755.1 Binatia bacterium
GGTCGACCGAACTTTTAACTGCATGAGCATCGACACTGACACGAGCACCAGCGACACTGTCGTGCTGATGGCCAACGGCCTCGCCGGCAAAGTAAAACTGGCGCAGTTCGAAAAAGCGTTGTTGGAGGTGTGTGAATATCTCACCAAAGAAATCGCGCGCAGCGGCGAAGGCGCGACAAAGTTGATCACCGTCGACGTCAGCCACGCAAAGACCGACACGCAAGCCAAGCGCGTTGCGAAGTGCGTAGTCAATTCGCCGCTAGTGAAAACCGCCGTCTACGGCTGCGATCCTAACTGGGGCCGAGTGATCATGGCTGTCGGGAAATCTTTTGATCCCAGCATCGAGCCTGGCAAAGTGACAATCCGCTTTGGCGATACGAATGTTTTCAAAAGAGGCGCGCCGGTCGATTGCGATCTCGAAGCGCTGCGGAAATATCTCCGCCAATCCGAAGTCTCCATCGCCGTCGATCTCGGTATCGGTAAAACATCCGCGCGCGTTTGGGGTTGCGACTTGACCGAAGGCTATATTAAGGAAAACGCGTACTATACGACGTGATACTGTGATCGTGAACGTGCTCGTGAACCCTTAACCGCGGACACGAATCAAGAACACGATTACGGTTCTATTGGCGGAAAACGGTTCAGAGTGAATTAGACTATGAACAAACAGTTGACCAATTTTCTCCTGAAAGGCGGCCGACTGATCGATCTCGCGGGCGGCAGGGACACTGTCTGCGACATTCGCATGCGCGACGGTAAAGTCGATGCCATCGGCGCCGATCTCGCGGCTGATGGCGCCACAGTGATCGATGTCAAAGATCACATCGTCACACCGGGCTTGATCGATGTTCACTTGCATTTGATGAAAGGGCTCGGTGCCTTCGGCGTCGACCCGGATATTTTCGGTGTCGGCTCCGGCGTCACGACCGTAGTCGATGCCGGAAGCGCGGGGCACACTCTCTTGAATGTGTTTCGCAACTATGTCACCAACAACGCCAAGACTCGGGTGCTGAATTACATCAACCTTTCGACTTTGGGCGGAGTCAGTGGCCCGGGCTACAGCATTCTTGCCGACCCGCGATTAATTGACGAAGACAAGATCGAGCAAGCCGTCGAAGCCAACCGCGACATCATCGTCGGCATCAAGATCATGGCCACCGGCGGTGCACTCGGTTCACAAGGACTAAAACCGCTGGAACGCGCGCGCAAACTTGGCGATTCTCTGAAATTGCCGCTGCTCGTACACATCGGGGAAAGCTGGACCAAAGACACCGCGCCGGTGCACGTCGGCGACGTGCTCAAATATCTTCGCGCCGGCGATATCGTCACGCACATGTTCACCGTTCATCCCGGCGGTTTACTCGACGGCAACGGCAAACTCTGGCCGCAGGTGCGCGATGCCAAGGAGTCCGGCGTCCTTATGGACGTCGGTCACGGGCTACATAATTTGAACTTCGACGTGGCGCGCAAAGTGCTCGACCAAGGACTGCACCCCGACGGCGTTTCTACCGACGGCCACCGCGGCAACCGCGCTGGCCCGGTTTATGATCTGCCGACGACGATGGCGAAATTGATGGCACTGGGATTTTCTCTCAATCAGGTCGTTGAAATGGCGACGGCGAATGCCGCGAAGCTCTTGGGACGAACCGACGATTTCGGCACGCTGAAAGTTGGAGAGCCAGCTGAGATTTCAGTCTTGAAAGTTGAAGACCGAGAGTGGAAAGCAGTCGATTCGCAGAAAGGCACAATCCCTGCTCGTCAAATCATCGTGCCGGTGTACGCGATCCGTGGCGACATGATCTACGAGCCGTTGCCGGTCGAGCGGCCGTGAAGATTTTTTAACCGCAAAAGCATGCAAAGGTCGCAAAGAGATATCAGACGTAGGGTGCGCTTGCGCACCAAACATTTCTCACCACGAACGGCACAGTGCTGCTCCGTCGCAACCAAACCCGAAGAGCCGGTTCATTTTCCGGTCATACCGGCGGAAGCCAGTATCCAGGTTGGGTGGTGGTGCGGGAGACCGGTTCGGCATAAGGTTTTACCAGGCGCGGAGGAGGCGGGGATGGATACCGGCTTTCGCCGGAATGACGGAGAGGCAATGACGGACCTGGCTCAAAAAATTTGTCCAAGCTGCGAAAAATCTCAAGCATAGTAGCACGAAGTTCACGAAGGAAATTTGTAGGGGCGGGTTTGAAACCCGCCCTCCTTTTTTGCGACCTTGGCGTTCTTTGCGCTACGTAATCTTACCTTCTTCGCCGCGTCGTCGTGCTTCCAAAAATAGACCCCAGCACACCGCGCATGATTTCCCGGCCGACCTGACTGCCGATGGCACGTGCTGCACTTTTGCCAAACGCGTCCAATAATGCCCCGACTTCGGACTTTCCACTACTCTCCGTCTGGGTAGGAGCTTGTCGCGCTTCCGCTTGCGGCGTACGCGCTTTCAGCATTTCATAAGCGGATTCGCGATCGACAACCTTCTCGTAGTGCCCATAGATCGTTGATTGCTTGATCACCTGTTCGCGCTCCGTTAGGGTAAGCGGCGGCAGTTGGCTTTGCGGCGGAAAAATGAATGCGCGATCCACAACATTGGGCTGGCCCTTTTCGTCGAGAAAAGAAACCAACGCTTCGCCGACGCCGAGCTCCGTGATCGCTGATTCGACGTCGAGCTGTTTGCTTTGGCGAAACGTCTGCGCCGCCGCTTTGACCGCTTTCTGATCGCGCGGCGTAAACGCGCGCAGCGCATGCTGCACGCGGTTGCCCAGTTGACCGAGTACAACGTCGGGCACGTCCAGCGGGTTCTGCGTGACGAAATAAACGCCGACGCCTTTGGAGCGGATCAGACGGATGACTTGCTCGATCTTTTCCAGCAAGACGTTGGGCGCGTCGTTGAACAACAGATGCGCCTCGTCAAAGAAAAAGGCCAACTTGGGCTTTTCAGGATCGCCGACCTCGGGCAGCCGTTCGAAGAGTTCGGACAGAAGCCACAGCAAAAATGTCGCGTAAAGTTTCGGTGCATTGATCAGTTTGTCGGCGACAAGAATATTGATAACACCGCGCCCCTCGCTGTCCGTCTGCATGATGTCGTCGAGGTCCAGCGCCGGTTCACCGAAGAACTTGTCGCCACCCTGCTCTTCCAATGCCAGTAAGCCGCGCTGGATCGCGCCGATGCTTGCCGCCGAGACGTTGCCGTATCGAGTTTTGAACTGGGCGGCGTTGTCGCCGACGTGCTGCAGCATGGCGCGGAGATCCTTAAGATCGAGTAGCAGCATACCGTTGTCGTCGGCGACCTTAAACACCAATGTTAGTACGCCACTTTGCGTTTCATTGAGATTGAGTAAGCGCGACATCAGCAGCGGGCCCATGTCAGAAATGGTAGTGCGAACCGGATGCCCCTGCTCACCGTAAAGATCCCAGAAGGTTGCTGGGAAAGCGGCGAATTGGAATCCGTCGACGGCCAATTGGCTCACCCGCTCCATGATTTTAGGATTTTCCTGACCAGGCCGAGCAATGCCCGACAGATCGCCTTTGACGTCGGCCATGAACACCGGCACGCCGATAGCGCTAAGTTTTTCGGCGATGACCCGCAGAGACACGGTTTTCCCGGTGCCGGTAGCCCCGGCGATCAAACCATGACGGTTGGCCATGCGCGGCAACAAACAGCAAACCCCGTTTCCTTTGGCGATCGGCAGCGCTTCGGGCATCTCTGTACCCCCCTTATTTTTCGCTGACTTAACTGTCCTTCTACGACTTTAGACTTGAGAAAATCAAACCGACTCACATATAACCCACCACCAACGTGAATGAAATGTCCGGTTCACGCGTCCAAGTCACCAGAACGAAAATAGATCGGCCGAATCGAGTGGAGGGCGATTTGATCGTCTATTCCGTTCAGACTAATTAACACAATTCTACAAGGGGGATTACTCAATGAAACGTTTTCTGGCTGTTTTGATTGCTTCCATGTTCTTGGCTTCGGCGGCTTACGCGGCAGATGCGATGAAGGAAGATAAGAAGACAGATGCCACAACAGAAGCCAAAGGAGAAAAATCCAAAGGCGCAAAGAGCAAGTCATCTAAGGGCGAAGATACGAAGGGCGGGCAGATGGGTGAGAAAAAGGCCGGCGAAAAGAAGGCTGGCGCGATGGGTGAAGAAAAGGCTGGTGATAAGAAGGCCGGCGCAACGGGCGAAGAAAAGAAAGCCAACTAAACTTCTCGCGAGCAAGGTGGCCCTCCCCACCTTGCTTGTATAATTCCAGTCCTAATCTCCGACATTACTCACTTCACAGCACTCATTTTATCCATTGCCATCTGACCGCCAGAATCCCGTGCCTTGAATCTTGTCAATCGTCGAATTGACAAGCCGTTGCAACGTCTAAATAATCAGATTCGGTCGAACCGAATGGAGGGCGGTTCATTCGAAGAACCAGTCAACGCAACCCATTAACCAAGCCAAGGAGGCGTTATATGAAAGCGTACCTAGCGTTGTTAATTGCGGCCCTTTTCTTGAGCGCGGCATCGTTAGCAGTAGCAAAAGATTATCAGGTCACCGGCCCCGTGGTCGACGTCAAGGACGATGTCATAGTCGTCAAGAAGGGCACTGAGAACTGGGAAATCGCTCGCGACAAGGGCACCAAGACTACCGGTGATATCAAAAAGGGCGACAAGGTCCTGATCAAATACAAGATGACCGCCACCAGCATCGAGAGCAAGGAAGCGCCCAAGAAAGCCGCAGCGGAGCCAAAAGCCAAGGCTGACGAGAAAAAAACCGACGCCAAGACCAAGTAGCTAAACTCAAACAAATCCCTCCTTCGAAACGGGCCGCCACGCGGCCCGTTTCTCATTTTTGGGTAGTGGTTCATTTTCAATCCGCCATGACTCTTAAAATTGAGAAAGATTCCTCGCTTTGCTCGGAATGACAACTACATAAGCCATGTGTCATCTCGAACAAAGTGAGATCTTTCCCAAACTGAACCACTACCCGTTTTTGGGTCGGCTTTTATTATTGCTGGCATTTTGTTAACGTTGATGGACTAAACGTCAAGGACTTCAACGTATATGGATTCACGCTCGCAAGTAGTGATCGTTCATAGCTCCGATCTTCACTTAGGCACCGATGACAGTTTCAGCGACAAAGACCGCCTCGACGTGCTTCCCAAGGTTTTGACCGCGGCTTTGGAAGTCAAT
>DASXSW010000235.1:0-9585 GCA_036505755.1 Binatia bacterium
CATTTCCCAGGGCTACCACTATGTCGTCTATGGTCCGGATCTACGCATCCCACAGGTTGCGGTTTCGCTGATTACGCGGCGTTCGTTTATCGCGCAAAATTCGCCGCTGATCGGCCGATTCATGCGGGCGATGGCGGAAGCGGCGAAAATCCTGCATACCGACAAAGAAACCGTTATCAAGGTCTTGGCAAAATACCTGCGCATCGAAGATAGAAAGGTTCTGGACCAGGCTTATATCGCGGAAATCAAGGCGCTGGAGCCGCGCATGGAATTGAAATTGGAAGCGGTGCAAGCGATCCTCGACGACATTGCCCCGACCGATCCACGGGCGAAGAAGTTCAAACCGCAAGAACTTTACGACCGACGCTATCTGGATGAGCTGGAGAAAAGTGGATTCTTCGATAAGCTGTGGAGTGGGACCAATCCGAGATGAAGCTTGATTCGCTTTCGCTCACGTCGAAGCGGCTCTCTCTCAACACCATGAGCCTCCCGGCACGACTGCTCTTGAATGAATAGAGAGTTTGGATAAACGTCAAAGAGAAGGAGAATCCCATGGCCAACCAAATCGTGTGGTGTGACATTCCAGTGTTAGATCTTGACCGGGCGATAAAATTTTATTCTGCGATTCTCGGTCAGCCGGTAAAGAAGCAGGAATTTCCGGAGATGACGATCGGCATCTTGCCGCACAACGACGGGGAGGTTGGCGCGTGTCTATTCACCAGCGCGGAGGAAAAGCCGTCGGAAAAGGGCATGATGATTTATTTGAATGCGAGCGGACGTTTGGATGATGCGGTCTCGGCGGTGGCGCCGCATGGCGGCAAAATCGTCAAGCCGAAGCATCCGATCGGGCCGTTTGGCTTTCGCGCGATTATCATCGACAGCGAAGGCAATCGAGTTGCACTGCACTCGGATTAGTTTTAGGCTTTTCAATCGGGGGGTTGGTGAGGGTCAAAACGATGCGCGAGATATTGCCGCGGATCTTGATGCTACTGGTGCTTGTTTGTATTCCCTACTCTGCCCACACGGCGCAAACCGACAAGACAAAAAGTTCCAAAGCTCCGCCCGCTAAAGCGGAACCGGCGACCTGGCTGCTCGCGGGACGCGAGGGCGAATGCACGTCGCTGTCAATACTCTCGAAAAAAGGTCCGGAGTTCAGCGACGTCAAAAGTCCGTACCAGCTAGCCGAGACACTTCAGGCCGCCGGTCACAAAGCGGAGATCAAAGAATTTAAAGCGGGAACCCGGCCGGCGGTCGAGGTTAGGGCGCCTTCGGCGGGGCTGTATGTCATGTTTGTAAAAAAAGAGTTTTGCGACAAGCCCATCCCGCCACCGGAAAAAAAATGACCTGCTAATCGTCGTCTTCCTGACGGCGTCTCGGACGGTCGGCCTGCTTCAAGAATTTCTTTCTCAGTCGAATCGATTGCGGCGTTACTTCTACTAATTCATCGTCGGCGATCCATTCGATGCCTTCTTCGAGGCCCATTTCTCGGTGTGGAGTGATGATAATATTCTCGTCGCGACCCGCGGCGCGGATATTGGTGAGCTTCTTCTCGCGGCATATATTGACATTGAGATCGACATCGCGCGAATACTCGCCGACGACCATGCCTTCGTAGACCCGCGCGCCCGGCGGAACAAAAATAATACCTCGCTCCTGCAGATGAAAGACGGCATAAGGCGTAGTCTGGCCTTCGCGATCGGCAACCATGGCGCCATTGGTGCGCGATTGAATATTTCCATGCCAGGGCGCCCAGCCGTCGAATAGGGCGTTCATGATGCCCGTGCCGCGCGTATCGGTAAGAAACCGTGAGCGAAAGCCGATCAAACCGCGCGACGGCACGTTGAATTCCAACCGGACCCGGCTTGAGCCGCCATGGGTCATTTTGGTCATCTTGCCTTTGCGCATCGCCAGAAGCTGCGAAACGACCCCGATAAAATCCTCCGGGATGTCGATCACCAGCAATTCCACCGGCTCGTGGAGCTTGGCATCAATCTCCCGCGTTACTACGGTCGGTTTGGAGACCATCACTTCGTAACCTTCGCGGCGCATGGTCTCAATGATGATCGCGAGTTGAAACTCGCCGCGGCCGGTGACTTGGAACGAATCCGGCTGCTCGGTATCGGCGATGCGCAGGCTGACATTTTTCTTTTGCTCCAAGAAGAGCCGCTCGCGCAGCTTGCGCGAAGTCACAAATTCTCCCTCGCGGCCCGCCCAAGGTGAGTTGTTCGAGCTGAAGACCATCGCGATGGTCGGTTCGTCGATCCGTAGCGCGGGCAGCGCTTTGGGATTTTCCCGGTCGGCGACGGTATCGCCGATGCCGATGTCCTCGATACCAGCGATGGCGACGATATCTCCGGCATCGACAGAGTCGATCTCGACGCGTTTCAAGCCCCGCCAGCCGTAGACTTGAGTAACTTTTACCGCCTGCTGTGTGCCGTCGGCCCGACAGAGTGTGTAGTTGCCGGCGGCAAGCTTGCCGCTCTTCAATCGTCCGATAGCCACGCGGCCGACATAATCGTTATAGTCTAAATTATTCGCTTGAAACTGCGTCGGTAGAGCGGGATCAAAAGCGGGACCCGGCAACGTCTGGACGATCAAATCGCAAAGCGGTTGCAGATCCTTGCCCGGCTGTTTCAGATCCCGTGTCGCCGTGCGCGCACGGGCATTGGTGTAGACGACGGGGAAGTCGAGTTGCCCTTCGGTGGCGTCGAGATCAATGAAGAGATCGTAGATTTCGTCCAAAACCTCAGCTGCGCGCGCGTCTGGCCGGTCGATCTTGTTGATGCACACGATCGGCGGCAGGTTAGCTTCCAAAGCTTTCTTCAAAACAAAGCGGGTTTGCGGCAACGGCCCCTCGGAAGCGTCGACCAAGAGCATCACCCCGTCCACCATTGCCAAAGTCCGTTCGACCTCGCCGCCGAAGTCGGCATGGCCCGGCGTGTCGACGATATTGATCTTCACGCCGCCATAGCGAATCGTCGTGTTCTTCGCCATGATCGTAATGCCGCGCTCGCGTTCCAAGTCCATGGAATCCATGATGCGCTCGGCGACGTGCTCGTTGGCGCGAAAAATGCCGCTTTGATGCAGCAGTCCGTCGACCAGGGTTGTCTTGCCGTGATCGACGTGAGCGATGATCGCGATATTGCGGAGATCGTCGCGGCGAACGAATTTCGTTGAAGTCATACTTCAATGTTATTGGGGAGCGCAGCTATCTTGTCAAGCGACGGCCGATAACCGCCGGTTCGGTGCTCTCGTCAAGGGCGTTTCTTGCGACTGGGTCTACCCTAGAGTATTCTACCAGGATACATGGGGCGACTGTCGCGATATATATGGCGTTACTGGCGAAGTTATCTGTTCGGCGGGCTGTGCCTATTGGGGACGGCAACGTTAGTGATGTGGATTCCCTGGTGGATCCGCGAGGCGGTACGCGTCATCGAGCATGGGGGGCCCATGCGCGACGTCACCTATTACGCCGTGCTTATCATAGCCGCCGCGGTGGTGCAGGGCGTCGTCCGTGCCTACTCCCGCGCGTTGATCTTTAACGCTGGGCGCACTGTCGAATACGATTTGCGCAACGATCTTTTCGCACATCTTCAGAAACTGCCGCTGTCCTTTTATCACAACCAACGCACCGGCGACCTCATGTCGCGGGTGATTAACGACATCTCCGCCGTGCGCATCATGCTCGGTCCGGGAGTCCTCAATTTTGTCAACGCGCCGCTTTATTACGTGTACGCCGTGGCGCTGATGCTGTCGATGGACGTGCGCATGACGTTGGCGGCGCTAGCGCCATTCCCGTTGCTGATGTACGTGGCGGCCAAGTTTCGCGGCAGAATCATGAAAAGCTCACTGCAAGTGCAGCAACAGATGTCGGTTCTCAGCAGCCACGTGCAGGAAAATCTGAGCGGCATGCATGTCGTCAAAGCCTACGCGCAGGAGCAGTTCCAAGCCCAGCAGTTCATCGGTTTGAACAAGGACTACGAAGTCAAAAGTCTCGAGATGGCGAAAATGCGTGGCATCGTCAATCCCATCATGCAGGGCATCAACGGCCTGACGGTGCTGATCGTCATCTGGTACGGCGGGGTGCGCGTCATGCGCGGTGATTTGTTGGTCGCCGACATCGTCGCGTTCATCGCCTATCTCAATGTGCTGGCATGGCCGACCGCGGCGTTCGGATGGATGCTTTCCCTGGTGGAACGGGGGCGTGCGGCCATGCGGCGCCTCGAAGAGATTCTCGAAACGACGCCGGCGATCGCTAATGAGCCGACGCCGCAAATCACATTTTCGCTCAAACAGGGCATCGAATTCCGCGACGTCTCTTTCACCCATGAGCGGCAGAGAAACGGGCACGCGACGCTCGAGGGCATCGACTTCAAGCTGCCGGTTGGACGCTCGGTCGGGCTAGTCGGACGGGTCGGCTCGGGCAAGAGCACGGTCGCGCAATTGGTGCCGCGGCTATTCGATGTCTCGACCGGCGCGGTGCTCGTGGACGGCCAAGATATTCGCAAACTGTCTTTGCACGATCTGCGCAAGATGATCGGCTACGTGCCCCAAGAGCCGTTTCTTTTTTCCACCTCGCTGAAAAACAATTTGGCCTTCGGCCGCGACGCCTGTTCCATGGAAGAGGTCGCGCGCGCCGTCCAAATCGCCAAGCTGGACCGCGACGTGGAAATCTTTTCCCACGGTCTCGATACCATCGTCGGCGAACGCGGCGTAACCCTTTCCGGCGGACAAAAACAGCGGGCGACGTTGGCGCGCGCGCTCATCATGGATCCGCCCGTGTTGATCCTCGATGATTGTCTTTCCAGCGTAGACGCGCAAACCGAGGCTGAAATTCTCCATGAGCTTAGGGCGATTCTCAAAAACAAAACCTGTCTGATCATTTCGCACCGAATCTCCGCGGTGAAAGAGGTGGACGAGATTCTCGTGCTCGACGAAGGCCAAATCATCGAGCGCGGAAATCACGACCAACTTGTGCGCCTCGGCGGCGTTTATGCCGAACTCTATCAGCAACAGCGGCTGAGCGAGGAGTTGGAACAGATCTAGATGGCGCCAGCAGTCTCCCAAGAGGAACTTCTCGGTAAGGCCTACGATTTCAGGCTGATCAGGCGCCTGTGGCAGTTCATCCGTCCATACAAACGGCTGTTCCTTATCAGCATGCTGGTGCTGCCGCTGCAGCAGGCATTTGGTCTAGCCCAGCCGTATTTGATGAAGATCGGCATCGATCAGTATATCGCCGGAAAAGACCTCTGGGGCTTGCAGACGGTGATGCTGCTGTTCCTGGGCGCGCTGATCGGCGAGACGGTCGCGATATTTGCTCAGTACTATCTGTCCATGGTGGTGGCGCAGCGTTGCCTCGCCGACCTGCGCGTGGCGATCTTTTCCCACGTGCAGAAACTGCCGATGAGCTACTTCGACCGCAACCCGGTGGGTCGCCTGGTTACCCGCATGACCACCGATGTAGACGTGCTGCAGGAGATGTTTTCTTCCGGAGTCATGACACTCGTCGCCGATTTCACCATGGTTATCTGGATCGTCGGCATCATGTTCTATCTAGACGTCGAGTTAGCGCTGGTGTCGCTGGCTTTAATCCCGCCGATGGCATTTGCCATCAACTTCTTTCGCGTCAAGGCGCGCCAGACCTACCGGCTGATCCGCGAACGAATCGCGCGCATCAACGCGTACCTGGGCGAGGCGATTTCCGGTATGTCGGTGATCCAGCTGTTCGCCCGCGAGGAAAAAACCTTTCATGAATTCGAGGTGCTCAACGCCGACCATCGCGACGCCTATCATTTGTCGAATTTGTACGAAGCGGCGCTCTATTCGATGGTCGAGGCGGCCGGCGCGGTCAGTGTGGGTCTGTTGCTATGGTACGGTGGCGGCGAGGTGCTGCAAGGCATCATCGGCATCGGCACGCTGGTGGCGTTTAAGGAATATATCCATCGGTTCTTCGTGCCGCTGCGCGAGTTCAGCCAAAAGTATGCAGTCATGCAGTCTGCGATGGCATCGGCCGAGCGAATCTTTCAGCTGCTCGATACGCCGGTGGACATTCAGAGCCCGAGAAATGCGCAGGTGCCGAAGCCGTTTCGCGGTGAAGTGGTATTCGACGACGTTTGGTTTCACTATCAATCCGGCGATCCGGTGTTGAAGGGCGTATCTTTCCGCATCGAACCGGGAGAGAAGGTAGCTCTTGTCGGAGCGACAGGCTCCGGCAAGACGACCACGATCAAGCTGCTCAACCGGTTTTACGATATCGGGCAGGGCTCGATTAAGGTTAGCGGCCTCGACGTGCGGCAATGGGATCTCCGGGCGTTGCGCCGGCATGTCGGAGTGGTGCTGCAGGACGTCTTCCTCTTTGCCGGCGACGTGCGCGCCAATCTAGCGCTAGGCGATCCGTCGATTCCGCTGGAGCGAATCGAGCGGGCAGCGAAGCTGGCCAATGCGGACAGCTTTATTTGCGCGCTGTCGGACGGCTATCATGGCCACGTGCGCGAGCGCGGCAGCAATTTTTCCGCCGGCCAACGCCAGCTTCTTTCGCTGGCGCGAGTCTTGGTTTATCAGCCGGAAATCCTCGTCATGGATGAAGCAACCTCCAGCGTCGATAGCGAGACCGAAGCGCTCATACAAGACGCGTTGGAAAAGGTCATGCGCAACCGAACTTGTCTTTTGATCGCGCACCGGCTTTCCACCATCCGCAACGCCGACCGGATTATTGTTCTCCACCACGGTGAAGTTCGCGAAGTGGGTTCCCACGCCCAGTTGATGGAGAAGAAAGGTATCTATCATCGGTTATACCAGTTACAATACGAGCGCGAACAATTGAAATTCGCTACCCCTGAAATGGTGTTGAAAGTTAATGCGTAATCCCGGTCACATACGTCTTAACGAGATCTCTCTATCCCATTATCTAACGCAACTGAGACGCAGCCCATACTCGTGGCTCATCCTAGTAGGTACTCTGGTCGGATCGATCGTTTCTGGCTGCTCGCCGATCTACGTGCTGCGGGCCGCCTACGAAGAGGGCAAGATCCTCTGGCGGCGCGAGCCCATCGCGAATTTCATTCAAAACGCCGAGGTGCCGCAGGACACCAACGAAAAATTGCGGCTGGTCTTGGCGGTCCGCGAATACGCGCGGGACGTGCTGAAGCTCAACGTCCGCGGCAGCTACTCGAGCTACTCCTACGTTGACCGGCCGGATCTGACTTACATCGTCATCGCCGCGCCAAAGACTGAGCTGCGTCCGTATACGTGGTGGTTTCTTATCATCGGCAGCGTGCCCTACAAGGGTTATTTCTCTAAGCAGGACGCTGAAGCGGAAATCGAAAGATTAAAAGCCGAGGGTTACGACACCAATATGCGTACCTCGGCGGCCTTCAGCACGCTCGGTTGGTTCGACGACCCTCTGCTCTCTCATTTGCTCAAATACGACAGGGTGATGCTGAGCGAGATCGTCTTTCACGAGTTGTTTCACAATACGCTTTATGTGAAAGGCGCCAGCGCGTTCAACGAAAGCGTGGCGAACTTCGTCGGTCATCGCGCGTCGATCGATTTCTTCCGCGAACGCTCCGGCGAAGGCAGCGCCGAGCATCTGCGCGCGACGCAGTTGTGGGACGACGAGCGTGAATTCGGCGCGTTCATCGGTGAAGTCGCCGGCACTCTCACGGAGCTTTATGGCCGAGACATCTCAAAAGATGACAAGCTCCGGCTGCGCGAGGAAATCTTTGCCCGCGCCAAGTCCGAATGGGCGCGCCGTATCGCCGATCGGCCGCTCCAACGCTTTCGCGGCTTCAGCCAACAACCGCTCAATAACGCAGTGCTGATGCATTATCTCGTCTATTTGAAGGACCTCGACTTGTTCGAGTCGATCTACGAGTCTAACGGTCGCAGCTTGGTACGCACGATCGAAGCCATCCGCAACGCCGTTCGAGACCGCGGTGAGCCGTTCGAGGCATTGCGAGCCTGGCTGGATAAATCACAAACCAATCAATCTGCGGCGTGGCACTAAACTTCCCAATTACCATTTACTCGCCGTGGCGGCCTGGAAGCGCTGGATCGCTGCGATGTGGGCCGACGGTGACGACAGGCCGGCTCGCATCGTATTCAAACTCACGTGCGTGGCGTCGAGATCTTTCCAGGCTTGCAGCTCTCTCAGCCAAGAGTCGGGTGAACCCTGGCCAAAACCAATGCGCCCTTCGATGCCGATAGCGTCGGGGTTGCGGCCAGCCTCTCGTGTATAGAGTCGAATTTTTTCAATCACTGCCCGACATTTGTCATCGGGCGCCATCAGCGGAAACCAGCCGTCGCCAAGCTTGGCGAGACGGCGCAAAGCGCGGTCGTCGCTGCCGCCGAACCAGATCGGGATCGGCCGCTGAAGGGGTAGCGGCTTGATCCCGGCGTCGGTAATCTTGTGCCAGCGCCCTTCGAAAGTGACGAGTTCCTGCGTCCACAGTTTACGCATAACTTCGATTTGCTCTTCTGACCGGCTTCCCCGATTATGAAAATTTTCGCCGAGGGCTTCGTATTCTACCGGGTTCCAGCCGATGCCGACGCCAAGACGCAAACGTCCGCCGCTTAAGACATCCAACGTTGCTGCCTGCTTGGCGACTAGGACCGTTTGGCGCTGCGGCAAAATAATGATGCCGGTGACGAGCTCGACTTTCTTAGTCAGTCCGCCCAAATAGCCAAAAAGAACAAGCGGTTCGTGGAACGTGTCTAAGTGTGAATAGGCCGGCTTCCAGCCGGGCCGGCTAGCGGGATTGGCGCCGATAACATGATCGTAGGCCAAAATATGTAAAAACCCCAGTTCTTCCGCGGTTTGGGCATAGTCCTTGATCAGCGACGGGTCGGTACCGATCTCAGTTTGGGGAAATACGACTCCAACTCTCATGGCTAACTCCTATTTTTATGGTAGATATTAAATAATAGGCGCGTTTTTGCTCGTTATAAAAGGAGGGCCCTTGCTTTTTCATTGCCCCATGCGCAAATTCTCATTGATTATCTAGAGTGACATGGTCTACTTATTTCGTAGGATTTTGCAGAAAAGGGAGGGGGAAATATGAATGGTTTTCGTACCACGATTCTCCTCGCGGCGCTGACCGCGTTGGTCGTCTGGATCGGCCAGATGGTGGGCGGTCCAAATGGCGCGGTTCTGGCACTGATCATAGCCGGCGCTATGAATTTCTTCAGTTACTGGTTCAGCGATAAGATTGTGCTCAAAATGTACGGCGCTCAAGAGATCACGGCAAACGATGATCCGGAGCTGTACGGCTTGGTCCAGGATTTAACGACAAGGGCCGGTTTACCCATGCCAAGAGTCTACATCATACCGGAAGAGACGCCGAATGCGTTCGCCACCGGTCGTAATCCCGAGCACGCGGCGGTCGCGGTAACCCAAGGAATCCGGCGGATTCTCAACAAACGCGAGCTTGCCGGTGTCTTGGGACACGAGCTATCTCACGTCAAACACCGCGACATCCTGATCAGCAGCATCGCCGCCACCCTTGCCGGCGCAATCAGCTACCTGGCGTACATGGCCCAGTGGGGCATGATGTTCGGCGGCGGTCGCGATCGGGAAGAAGGCGGTGG
>DASXSW010000236.1:0-5307 GCA_036505755.1 Binatia bacterium
AGAGAACGAGCGCGTATGGGATTATCTCGACGCCGGCGAAGAAAAATATCGCCCTAAGTTAGTGGCCGAGCCGGACAATCCCGAGCGCCAGCATTGGATTCTCGACGGCGAGGATCTCGGCCCCAAGTTTCCCTCGCCCAACGAGAAACAATCTGAAGAGCATGTCAAAAGATTCGGACGGGAAGTGGGAACTCCGGTGCAAGCCCGGGAGCTTAGCGATGTGACCCAACGGCTGAGGCACATGGACGCCTTGGGGATCGATGTGCAAGTGCTCTACAACTCGCTCTGGCTCCGGCCGCTCACGCGCCGCCCGGAAGTGGAGATCGCGCTCTGTTGGAGCTGGAACCGCTGGCTGGCGGATGTCTGGAAACTCGGCGAGAACCGCTTGCGCTGGACCTGTGTCGTTCCGGCGTTGACCCCGACCGAAGCCGCGCCGCAAATTCGCTTCGCCAAGGAACATGGCGCCGTCGGCGTCTGCGTGCGCCCCTTCGAAAGGGGTAAGCTGATGACGGACCCATTTTATTATCCAATCTATGACGAGGCCGAGCGACTCGACATTCCGGTGACCGTGCACATTGCCAACGGCAACCCCGATCTGTTCAAATTGCTGAACAACGAAGCCGGCGGCGGTTTCTCGACATTTCGAGTCCCGACAGTCACCGCATGCTACGCGCTGATCATGAGCGAGATACCGCGGGTCTTCGCGAAGCTGCGCTGGGGTTTCATCGAGACATCGAGCCAGTGGGTGCCCTGGGTCGTTCACGAAGCCGTGCGGCGCTCCTTGGGAGGCGAACACCCGGTCTCGATGAGCTGCTTCCGCGATTACGGGATCTATGTTTCAACCCAGACCGACGACGACTTTTCTTATGTGATCTCTTACGCCGGCGAGGAAAATCTCGTTATCGGTACCGACTACGGCCATGGCGATACCTCAAGCGAGCTCAACGCGATTTCCCGGTTCAAAGCGATGGAGGGTCTCAATCCCCAGGTCAAACGGAAAATTCTTTCCGACAATCCCAGACGATTCTACGGGATTTGAAGCATCATAGTTCGTCCAAAAGACGAGGCTAAGTACTTAAGTCAAGAGTTGACCCTAGCCTAGACGGCTCTGTCGCCTCCCTGGAGTAGGCGGTGGATGACGAGATGTTGATGATCTTGCCGCTCTTTTGTCCCATCATCTGCGAGAGAAGATGCCTTTAGCGCAGATCATCACTTACGAAAGTCTTCCGCTCTTAACTCAATGGGTTTGCCATGAGGCGTTCTGTGCATCGCGCGTTCCCAGGCTTGGTAATGCTGCTCAAGCGCTTGCGCCGAGGTCGCGCCTTTTGTCGCGACCATACGTTCGAGCGTTGCAAGCCAATGGCGGTAGTAGGTTTCTCCGGTATCGGGATCGCCAGCCGCCTGGGCCTTCTTAATCTCCTCACCAAGCATTGCAGACCACTCGGTCCAGGCAAAGAGACCTTTTTCGTGCAGCGCCAGCGCCATCGCAAACGCATGGGCTTCCCAGGGTGCGCGGAAGACTGGGCCATTCGCGTCGCGCGGAATGCCTGGAAGCGCTTCCGCTGCGCGCCGGGCGGCTTCCGTTTCAATGAATGATGATTCAGCCATGTTCGAGATAAGGCTCAAACGCTTCGATGGAGATTTTCAACTTCGGGTCCGCGTCCGCACCCCATAGCTCTTGAGCATCGAAGCGCACGGTATAAAGCCACTGCGGATCCTCCCCTTTGCCGGCAGCCGCGGAGTCGGGAAAGACGTGAGCGCCATGCAGGCGCTCCACCACACCCACATGGCCGCGCGCATAACGGGGCAAGCGCGTATGCGTGGTTGGGTGGATATTCTTTGTGCGCACGCGGTCGCCCACTTTGAACCGTGCGGGCGCCGGCGCCGGCCGGCCATAGGAGCCGCGCCGCGTGACAAGCTCAACATCGGCCAGAGTGAACCGGCCGCGCTTCATGCTTTTACCGGGGCGCAGGGCGCGCCCGGCGGCGACCTCGTCGGCGTCGATGAGGCCGCGCTCAATGAGCAGGCGGACGTTGCGCAGAAACCATTTCTCGTAATAAGGAGCGGTCAAATAGACACTCGGCGAAAGTAATTCGATGACGTAGCGGCTCGTATCGATGGTCCACGCACGAAAGACGCCTATCGCACGGCTCATCGCTAGCACGCGCCCCTCCCATCGATGATGAAAAACCGGCTCGTTCGGCTCGGGCTCGACCTTGCCAAAGCCGTCCGTACCGCCCATATCGTGGACGCCGTCCATTAGGCCACCTCACTCGGCGTTTTCGGCAGGCCGGCGCCGATCATGCAGTCGCGCGTGATTAATGCGGCGAGCTGCGCCTCGCTCCAGCCCTCGGTTTCGGCCGGACGCATCGGCACGACCAAGTAGCGGGTCTCGGCCGTCGAATCCCAAACCCGGATCTCCGTCTCGGCCGGCAGCGCGACGCCGAAATCCGCCAGCACCGCGCGGGGTTCCTTGACGGCGCGCGAGCGGTAAGCGAAGGACTTGTACCATGTCGGCGGGAGGCCGAGCACATCCGTCGGATAGCACGAGCACAACGTGCATACGACCATGTTGTGCACCTGCGGCGTGTTCTCGACGGCCACCAGATGATCACCGACGCGTCCCACTTGCGCAAGCGTGCCGACCGCTTTGCTCGCGTTTTCGAGAAGCGATTGCCGAAAAGAAGGATCGCTCCAGGCCTTGGCGATAACCTGCGCGCCAATATGCGGACCGATTTTAGTTTCATAAAGCTCGACGATGCGATCGAGGGCGGCGGATTCGATATATCCCTTGTCGACCAATATCGTTTCGAGCGCGCGCACCCGCAGCTCCATCTCGGAAAGATGAGAGCCCTCATTATGATCGTGATCATGTGCAGCCATAGGCGAATACTACTAACTACCGCGTATCGGGTCAAATCTCTTGCTAACAGTCAATGATCCGCAGTAGCCCGGACGTTCCCATCGCACGGCCGCTTGTATTCAGTATCCCGGAGCCATTTATTGAGTAAAACGCTAAAGGAGATAGCTGAACAGTTTGGGGCCGGGAGCTATGGCACGATGAGTTGGGCGTGTCATGGAGTCGTCTCAAGGATGCAGACGGACCCAAAGTTTCGAGATCGTGTAAACGAATTTGCCAACAAAAGATTTGATTAAATGAAAAGCTGCACCTCGCAAATTTGGGTGGTAACGGTCTGTATGGACCAACTATAAGAGGCTGGCTCTGCGAGGGGTCGCCTGAAGTCGGCTTTTGGCTTTATAAGTGACCTTTCCTCAAAGTGTCGAACCCCATGACCAGCGATCGTCCTCGGAGATTCTCGTTTTCACACCACCAAACACTCGCGCGCTTGACGGTTCGCCGGTTCGACGATATAGCTCCCGACAGAAAGAAAGGGTTTTGCCATCGCAGTAGAAAATCGGAAAGGGGAGGTGAGAATGACAGAACGAACGAATCTAGATGTCATTGATGCAGATGCCCATGTTATCGAAACAGAGCACACATGGGACTACCTCGAGGCGTCTGAACGGAAGTTCCGGCCACGCCTATTCTCATCACCTGACGAACCGGGTAGGGAATACTGGGTGATCGACGAGAAGATCCGCGGGTTTCGCTTCCCAAACTTTACGGAACGACAGCTCCATGAGTTGTCGGAACGGTCGGGGAGAAATGTCGGAACGCCGCAAGCGTCCCGCGAAATGGCTGACGTGGACCTTCGATTGAGTCATATGGATGAACTCGGGATTGAGATCCAGGTCCTCCATAACACATTGTGGATCGAGCAGGTTTCGCAACGGGCCGAGGTTGAAACAGCGCTTTGCAGGAGCTGGAACCGGTGGCTTGCCGACATCTGGGAAAAAGGCGTCGGTCGTCTCCGGTGGTCCTGCGTCATTCCAACTCTCGCCATTGACGAAGCGATCGAGCAAATGAGTATCGCCAAGGAGCATGGGGCCGTCGCGGTTTGCATACGCCCTATCGAGGGGGATCGGCACATGACGGACCCTTACTTCTATCCCATATATGAACATGCCAGCACTCTCAATTTGGCGATCGCACTGCACATCGCCAACGGGAATCCGACAAATGTTGATCTGTTCAGGGGCACCCCGGCCAATCGCTTCGCGATGTTCAGGGCACCAACGGTTATCTCGTGCTTTAATTTTCTGGTGAGCGAACTCCCGAGTGTCTTTCCGAAGCTCCGATGGGGATTCATCGAGACCTGCGCTCAATGGATACCATGGATCTACAACGAGGCCGTGTTGCGCCACAAAAGATTGGGCAAGGCCTTCCCTGAAGACGTGTTCGGTCAATACAAGGTTTTCGTGACGTGCCAGACAGACGATGACTTGAGTTACGTTCTCAACTACGCTGGCGAGCGCTGTTTGGTTATTGGTACCGATTATGGACACACCGACCCGTCGAGCGAGGTCGACGCGATAACCGTATTAAAACAACAGACCAACATTAGCCAGGAGACCAAAGATCGAATCCTCCACTACAATCCGAAAGAACTCTACGACCTGTAGACTTGTAGGCATCGGCAAGTAAGGGCGAATAATCCTTTACCCCTACGCGATGGCGGTACATTCCGAATGGCATTAGGGGATAAAAGGGGTCGCCCATTAGCCGGCGTTGCCTTGTATCCACGAACCCGATTCGTTGCCGCTCTTGGATGGATTGCACTTACCACACGCTGGTACTAGATTCGCAACGGGTCAATCAAACTAATGAGGAGACGTGAATGGAAATCGTTCTTTACTACGCCCCCAACACCTGCGCGCTCGCTCCCTATGTCACGCTGACCGAGGCGGGCGCCGATTTCGAGGTCCGGCCGCTCAATTTTCGCAAGCGGCAGAATTTCTCGCCCGAGTATCTGAAGATAAACGCAAAGCACAAGGTGCCTGCGCTTGTGGTCGACGGCAAGATAATGACCGAGAACGTCGCCATCCATCAATGGGTCCATCGGACCTTCCCCGACGCGAAGATCCTGCCCGCCGATCCGTGGGACCAGTTGCAGGCGATATCGTTACATGCCTGGTGTGCCAGCGGCATCCACCCCTATCTGAGCCGGATCAACAACCCGCCCAAAGTCTGCGACGCGACTGGCGCGTCCGAAAGCGTGATCAAGTTTGCCACGGAAGGCCTGTTCGAGAACTTCCGGATCGCCGACGATAAGCTGGCCGGTCGCGAGTACTTCTTCGACCACTTCACCGCCCCGGACGCGCATTTCTTTTGGTGCAGCCGCCGCGCCACCCAGTTGGGGGTGGACATCTCAGGCTTCCCCAACGTCGCGGCGCATTTCAAGCGCA
>DASXSW010000237.1:0-4233 GCA_036505755.1 Binatia bacterium
GCGGCAAGTCACCACGGAGAAAACCCAAGATGAACATAGCACTGTGGATCGCTCAAGGATTGCTCGCGGCCATCTTTCTATTCGCCGGTGGCATGAAGCTGGTCCTGCCGATCGAAGAGATGACAAAGCAGATGCCGATACCGCTGCCAGGTTGGTTCCTGCGTTTCACGGGAGTCATCGAGGTGCTCGGCGCGATCGGCGTGATCCTCCCGTGGCTCTTGCGCATACGGGCGGGTCTGACACCGCTGGCCGCCGCCGGGCTGGTAATCGTTATGATCGGGGCGACGGTGTACACGCTGGCGGCCGGTGATGTCGCGTCGGCGCTGATTTCGCTGGTGGTGGGAGCTTTGGCAGCCTTCGTCGCCTATGGCCGCTGGCGGCTGACGCCGCAGCGGGTTAGATCAATGCAGTGACAATGGTCCCAAGCTATGGCGCAGGTCTTGTAGAATTTGGTCGGCGTTTTTTATTGATACTTCGTAGTGGAATAAACATTAAGGGAGAAAACATGGCTACTAAAATATTCGTGAATCTACCGGTAAAAAATCTCAATAAGTCAATCGAGTTTTTCACCAAGCTCGGCTACAGTTTCAATCAGCAATTTACCGATGAGACTGCCACGTGCATGATCGTGACCGACGATATATTCGTCATGCTGCTAACCGAAGCGAAGTTCAAGACTTTTACTCCCAAGGAGATTTGCGACGCCAAGAAATGCACGGAAGTGCTTGTGTGCTTGTCTCTCGAAAGCCGGGCAAAAGTCGATGAGATGGTTCGAAAAGCAGTCGCCGCCGGAGGCTCCACTTACAACGAACCGCAAGACCACGGTTTTATGTATGGCCATGGATTTCAGGATTTGGACGGCCACATTTGGGAACTCATCTTTATGGAGCCAAGCGCGGTAAAGAAGGAATGAGCTGCCCCGCAGGATGCTGCAGGGTATCGACAAACCGCTATGATATATTTCCTCAAATTTGTCACCCCCGAATGGTTTTATTGGGGGTCCAGTCACAATTCGCCTGGATTGCCGCTAAAAGCATGCGGGAATGACGGAGTAATAATTCACCAATGCGCAGCACGCTGCGGGTAATTGACCCGCCGCGATCAAAGGCGATAAGAAACGCTGCTAACTGTTTCAATTACCGGTCGAGAAGGCCTGCGCTTTTTCGTATGCTTTTCGCTCCGGCGCGAATTGTGTCGTCAGGTGAACGTCACGTCACAGAATAGTGTCTGCGACTAGCAGAACAAAAGGAGATTTCACATGAAATACAAAGGTAGCTGCCACTGCGGCAAGGTTGCGTTCGAGGTCGAAGGCGAAGTCAATGGGGCGATGGCGTGCAATTGCTCGATGTGTTCCCGCAAAGGATCTCTTTTGTGGTTTGTGCCGCGCGAACAGCTGCACGTGCTCACGGCGGAAGAGGACATCGGCACGTACACGTTCAACAAGCGGGTTATCAAGCACCGCTTTTGCCAGACGTGCGGCATTCACCCGTATGGCGAGGGCATCGATCCAAAGGGTGATCGGATTGCCGCAATCAATATTCGCTGCCTCGAAGGAATCGACCTGGAAAGCGTTCCGGTTCAACACTTCGACGGACGGTCATTGTGAAATGAGGTAATACTATGTTTAAAGACACTAAAGCATTTAGCGGTTTTTCGGTAAACGATATTCAAAAAGCGAAGGAGTTCTACGGTGAGACACTCGGGCTGGAGGTTTCTGAAACTTATGGCCTATTGAATCTGCACCTTGCGGGCGGCACTAAGGTGCTCATCTACTCCAAGCCGAACCATGCTCCGGCAACCTTCACCATCCTAAATTTCCCTGTCGATAATATTGAGAAAGCCGTGGACAAACTAACTAAGAGCGGTGTGCGCTTCGAGCGCTATGAGGGTCAGCTCAAAACGGACGAGAAAGGAATCTTTCGCGGCGGCGGGCCATTGATCGCGTGGTTCAAAGACCCCGCCGGCAATATCTTGTCCGTGCTCGAGGAGAAGTAATCTTAAGAAGAACAAGACCCATGAGTTCAGCCGCTGAGTGAACGGTGATATGAAAAACATCTTCGGCGAGGGAGGCAACAGGCTGTTCACGAGAGAGACGGTGCGTCATAGATTTTCTTGTTAATCTCGATGTTGATGATCTCGAGAAGGCCGCCCGCTTTTACGGTTCTGCGTTTGGATTGAAGGTCGGCCGTCGATTCGGAGCCTTTGGAGTAGAGATGCTCGGGAGTTCGGCCCCAATCTATCTGCTCGTCAAATCACCTGGGACGTCGGCCTCGGATACGACCGCGCAGCGTCGCAGTTACCACCGACATTGGACGCCGGTCCATCTTGATTTTGTCGCTGAGGAAATCGAACCGGCAGTGCAGCGAGCTGTGTTAGCTGGAGCGCGACTAGAGCAACCCATCGCTACCTACAAGTGGGGCAAACTCGCACTTATGGCTGATCCCTTTGGCCACGGGTTCTGTTTCATCCAGTTCCTTGGGCGAGGCTATGACGAGATCGCGAAGTAGCGGTGGAGTTTGTTACAGTCCGCTCGAGCGCGCGCCCGGTTCGCGCGAATGGGCGTGATGGGAGGAAGCTTACATGACTAAGACCGCGAGCTGTCGCTTTTCTGTACGGACTAGGTATTCATAGTTAGAAACAGGAGGCAATTTCGATGGCAAGCAAATCTGATTTCACGACGGAAGAATGGAAAACAATTGTCGCCGCCGCGCCGATGGTCGGACTAGCGGTTACGTGCGCCAGTCCCAATGGACCATGGGGCGTCATGAAGGAGATGTTGTCGATGGGAATGGCGATGGCGGAAATGCTGCAAAAGGGCAGTAGCAATCCGCTTATTGCCGAGTTGGCCGCGGATTTAAAAGCGCGGCAAACGAAACCAGAACCGCCCCAAGGCATGAAGGATCCGGAGCAGTGTAAACAAGCGGCGCTGAATCACGTGCGAGCCGTGAACGATCTCTTGGAGCGCAAGGTCAAGCCCGAGGAAGCAGATGAGTTTAAGAAATGGCTACTAACCGTCGGCCGCCGTGTGGCCGAAGCGGCGAACGAAGGCGGCATATTCGGATTCGGCGGCGAGTTGGTGTCAGATGCCGAGAAAAATGTGCTCAGGCAAATCGCCTTCGCCTTGGGGCAGCCGGCGAGTTGATGTTCGATGAAGTGACAAACGGCTCGCGCGGGTGAGTTTTTCGATAAATATTCACCGCAGAGACACGCGATAGCTCGACCGGTTCCAGTCCCGAAACCGACGAGTTTCTGCGCCTGCCGGCTGCCGTCTTCAGTGCGCTGCTGGACCGAAAAGCGAGCCGGACGTTCAGCCAAATTAATCTACGGTAATGTGGTAATTGTTATTTGTAGAGCTCCTTGATGAATCCCGATTTTTCCAGCTCCGCGACAAACGAGTTGTCGATGAACTGCTCGGGCTTGGCCGTTTTGCCCGCTGGGTTGATGGAAAAATTGAGCAGAGTCTGCATGGCCGCCACAGAAATGTAAGGCGCCTGCTCCCATACTTTCGCGTACGTGTTATAGGTTTCGTCCAGGTCTTCCCGGTTTTCCGTCTTGGTGTATTTGCCGATGATCTGTTTGGTCGTTTCGGGATCGGTCCGCGCGATTTTGTTCGCTTCAATATACGCTTGCACATAGCGACGCACTTTGTCGGGATTGTTTTTGATGAAGTCGAGCGTCGTCGCCAACCCGGCATGAATCATCGGGATATTTCTCGCGGTAACATCGACGAGCTCTTTGAAGCCCGCCTGGCGCGCTTTCAATGTCGTCGGCGCCGACACAATGCCCGCATCGATCCGGCCTTGGCTCAGCGCCGTGATCAGGTCAGGCATCCCCTGCAGATGGGTCACTTGCACGTCCTTGCCGGCGGTCATGCCTGCTTGTTGAAGTAGGATGCGAGCGGTCAAATCGGTGGTCGATCCCGGCAGAGTGACGCCGAGAATCTTGCCGCGTAAATCGGAAAACTGACGAATGTCGGGCTTGCTGTAAACGGAGAGCACGGCGCGATTCAAAATACCGATAATAAAAGCGACCCTCGCACCGCCCAAGCCGGCTTCGATCAGCTCGGTGGCGGGATTGACGATGTCCATACTGCCGGACAAAAGCGCCTGGGTGCCCGTGGCGGACAGCATGTATCTCAAATCCACCGCTAAACCGTACTTGTTGAACACTCCTTTGTCTTGGGCGATCCAGAGCGGCGCGAAGGCGCCGCCGATCGACGCATAGGTCGCGCGC
>DASXSW010000238.1:0-4490 GCA_036505755.1 Binatia bacterium
GAGTCAGCTTGGCGACGATCGGTTCGCCGGCGAGTTCTTTTGCCCCCAGCGATTCGGGACGCAGGGCTTTGAGCGCTTTCTTCTGCGCTGCCGTCGCCGGCAGATCCATGCGCGCGTAATAAGGGCGACCAAGCTCCTTGGCCAATTCTTCATACCAGCCACCCGGATCACGCCCGGTTGTGGCGATGATTTCAGCCGCGAGCAAAGAAAGAATGATGCCGTCCTTGTCCGTTGTCCAGACCGTTCCGTCGCGACAAAGAAAACTCGCGCCCGCGCTTTCTTCGCCGCCAAAGCAGATCGCGCCGTCGAACAGGCCTTGTGAAAACCATTTGAATCCGACCGGAACCTCAAAGAGTTTTCTGCTGAGCCGTTCGACGACTCTGTCGATGAGCGAGCTACTGACCAACGTTTTGCCGACGGCCGCATCCTTGTTCCACTGCGGCCGGTGCGTCAGCAGATAGTTGATCGCCACCGCGAGGTAATGATTCGGATTCATCAATCCGATGGCTGGCGCGACGATGCCATGACGGTCTGCGTCGGCATCATTGCCCACGGCGACTTGAAAGCGTTCTTTGAGACTCACCAATCCGGCCATGGCATAAGGACTGGAACAATCCATGCGGATCTTGCCGTCATGATCGAGTGTCATGAAGCGGAAAGTAGGATCGATCTTATCGTTGACAATCATCAGATCGAGGCTGTAGCGCTCGGTGATTTTTTGCCAGTACGGAAGCGCCGCGCCGCCGAGTGGATCGACCCCGATCATCACGCGTGCCGCGCGAATCGCCTCGATATCAATCACCGCCGGCAGATCTTCGACGTAAGGCCGAACGAAATCAGCTTCGTGCGTGGTAGAGGCTTTTAGCGCCGTTTCGTAGGAGTTTCGTTTCACCCCTCGGTTGCCGGCGCGCAGCAGCTCGTTGGCGCGCTGTTGGATCCAGTCGGTTATATCCGTATCAGCCGGACCGCCCTGCGGCGGGTTATATTTAAAACCGCCATCGGCGGGCGGATTGTGCGAGGGCGTAACCACGATACCGTCGGCAAACCGCTCTTTCTTGTCTCGGTTGTGGGCTATGATCGCCCGTGAAATAGAGGGCGTGGGCGTGAAGCCATCCCCGCGCTGGATGATCGTATCCACTCCGTTGGCAGCGAGCACTTCGAGAGCCGTCCTCTGCGCCGGCCCGGACACCGCATGCGTATCTTTACCCATGTAGAGCGGCCCTGAGATGTCGTTGCTCGCGCGGTAGTCGCAGATCGCCTGGGTGATCGCGAGGATATGCGCCTCGTTGAGTGTGTTTTCAAGTGGACTGCCGCGATGACCGCTAGTGCCGAAACTCACCAGCTGCTGCGGGTTATCCGGATCGGGCTTACGCTCGTAATAGGCTTTTTCGAGCTGCTTGAGATCGATCAAAATATCGGCGGGCGCCGCCTTTCCAGCCAGAGGATGAATAGGCATAGGGTCAATCCTTTCTCGGATCGCATCCGCAAGTGACGATGCGCGTAACCAAGTCTATTTATACAACGCGGCGAGTGTGGAACATAGCCCGAATAAGAACCGATGAAGCGTACTTAGAAGTGAGTAGGTCGTTGAGAAGAACCGGCTGATTAGTCAAAGAAAAAATTCATCGAATTACCAGGTCATCGTCTGACGGATTCACAAATGTCTAAGTGCCGGCATAACCCGCTCGGCGAACAGCCGAATACTCTTCAGCGCCATCTCCTGCGGCATGCCGCCGAAGTGAAACGTACCGGAGAAAATCGTGATGCCACCTTCTTCGTGCCAGCGCTGGATCGTGTCGCTGCAGCGCTCGGGATCGCCGACGATGATAAGGCCACGCGCCATGTCGGAACCGATGTCCCGATTGGTAAGCTTTCGATTGGGATCGGCGGCCGCATGTAGATCGCTGTAGTTTTTCATGAACGGTGCCGCTTCACGCATGCCGCGCTCAAAGCTGTCCGAGACGTAGATGTGAAATTTTCCAAGCACTTCGCGCCGCACAAAATCATGTCCGGCGCGCGCCAACTCGTCGCGATAGATCTTTACAAGATCAAGCAAAGCGTCCGTCGTCGGATGGACGAAGGGGACCGTCATCAAATCGAATCCCTGCTTGCCGGCCCAGCGAAATGTTTCTTCGGTCCGCGTCGCGCCGACCCAAATGGGCGGGTGCGGGCGCTGCACCGGCTTGGGCAGGATATTGACGTTCTCGCAATTGTAAAACTCGCCGCGGAAGTTGACCGGCTGATCGGACCAGGCTTGACGAATGATATTGGCGCTTTCCATAAATCGCTGCGTCGCTTCATCACGGCTGGTGCCAAACTTTCGGTATTCGACCGGCTCGCTGCCTTTGCCGATGCCGAAGTCGAGACGGCCACTGGACATGACGTCCGCCATGGCGTAGGACTCCGCAAGATCCAACGGGTTGTGCAACGGCAGTACGGCGACGGCAACGCCGAGCCGGATGCGCGAAGTCATCTGCGCCACCGCGGCAAGAAAGGTCGGCGGGTGTGGCAAATTGCCGCCGTAACCGCTGAAGTGGTGTTCGGTCACCCAAGCTTGGTCGAAGTCGAGTTTTTCCACCTCGATGATTTGCTCGTACATGCATCGATAGAAATGCAGTAATGAGCCGTCAACCTCCGGCATATACGTGGGCAAGATATGCGTGGCGAATTTCATCGTGCGTCCCGGCGACCCATTTAAATTCGACGAGTCAACATCGCAGGTCAGAAAAGAATCGCCTTGAGCTTTGCCAGCAAGCCGGGATCCAACTTGAAAATTCCTTCGACCGTTTTTCTCATTTCATCCGCGCTGACCGGCGCGAGTCCGATCTTCGCTTTGTCCGCTTCGGCGATGAACTCGCTGTCTTTGACGGTTTCTTGTAAGGCTTTCTGCAAAATCTGCGCGCGATCGTTCGGCGTTCCAGGCGGAAGCGCAAGAGTTTTGGTGATCTTGCTCGGATAATGAATGCCGAATTCGATCAATTGCTTGGCCTCGGCCGTCTTCGCGAAATCGATCGCTAAGGGAACACGGGATAGATCTGGAAATGGTTTCGGTACCGTCTGCAGCACGACAACCACGGTGCCCGACTCGATCGCCTTTTGCCAGGTCCCTCGCATGGAGTCCCAGCCCCACGTAGAGCCGTCGATCTCCCCGCTCTCCGCGGCGAAGCGCATGTCGGCAGTGCCTTTGTAGCCAGAAATAATTTGAATCGGCAGATTGAGCGCCGCTTTGACGACTTTGATCACATTGTCCGTGCCAAACGCGCCCGGCCCCGTAGTGCCCAATTTCACCGGCGTCTTGGCCGCGAACCATTTTTCCATGCTGGTAATACCGCTCGCTTTCGTCAATGCAATCGCGCTCTCGTCTCTAGCCACCGCGCCGACGAAGACAAACTTCTGCACATCGAATTCGATTCCCGGCTGGCCCATCACTTGACTGTACGCAAAACCGCCGCTGAAGTGACCCATTGTGAGACCGTCCGGTTTGGCGACTTTGAAAATATGATTTGCCGCCAGCAAACTGCCCGCGCCGGTCATGTTCTCGACCAGAATCGTTGGATGGCCGGGAATATATTTCGGCATATGCCGCGAAAGCATCCGCGCCAACGCGTCGTAACCGCCACCGGGAGAAAAGCCGACAATGATGCGGATGGTTTTGCCATCGTAGAAATTGCTCTGACCGACGGAATTCCGAGTGGTGAAGTGAGTCAACGCAAAGATCATGGTCAAAATAAGAACATGTCTCCTAGTGGATCAATGGTTAAGATACCCAAAGAGCCCCTCACCTGGCTCTCGGCTGGTCCAAAGCTATTGAACTGCCAGCAGGGCGTCAAGCACAAACAAACAGGCCTGAGCTCTTTCGAGATCAGGCGGTCGATTCCACCGCTTGTCATGTCAAACTTGCCGTCTTCCTGCAGGTTCACCGAGTAGGGTCTTGGTGTATCGACATTCAGCTAAGCCTTCGCCTGACCCTCCGTGAGATAGTCCTGCCAAAGATGCTGCGGTTTAAATCCGAGCATCCGACGCGCCTTCGCCGAGTCGACGCAACTCCAGTGCGTGCCGGATACTTTTTTTATCTTCGCGCCATGCGGTAGATATTTCTTGATGAGCTCCGTAGTCGGCTGAATCATGCAGTTTTTCGCCGCTGATGCGATGAAGACTTCGTGTCCCGTGAATTTCGCCTCCAGCGCCAGCCGGCAAGTCATCGCTGCGTCGCGCGCGTCGATGTAGGTCCAGAACCCGCTCGTACGCGACCGCGGGTTGCGCCAGCGCTCTTTGAAACTTTCGTATGACAGATCGAAGTTGACGCCGGGGAAGCGCAGGCTGCTGACCGTCATGTCCTCATGCACCGCCACGATGGAATCGGCGATGTGTTCGCCGAGCACTTTGGAAAGTCCGTAAGAGTCCTGCGGTTTAGAAGGATGATCTTCGTCGAGCGGGAGATATTCGGGCGCCCAAAGATTCTTTGCATAAATGAAACCGAATGCGGCGGT
>DASXSW010000239.1:0-8442 GCA_036505755.1 Binatia bacterium
GCGAAATTGCGCCGGCCAAAAAAATCTCCCACGGTGGCCCAGACGATGGGGAACGACGCATCCAAAAATGTAAACGTGATGGTGAAAAACAGCAGTTGCCAATAACTCGAGCCCGACAAAAGCGGCGGCAGAGAGAGCGCCGGAAGAAGATGGCACGCGGCTAAGAGCTTGGGCTTGTTAACTCGGTCCGCGATCCAACCGAGCACGAAATGCGCGAGCAAATTGACAAACGCAAACGCGCCGAGCAGGGTCGCGGCGGCGCCTTCCGACAATCCTTTCCAAACCATAAGCGGAATAAAGTGGACCGTCGCGGTGCTGTAACAGGTCACTCGCGCAGTCATGGAAAGAACAAGCAGCCAGAAAGCCCAAGTTTTCATCGCTTGGCGGCTGGTGACCTCTGCACTCAAGGTTTTGTTCGTGGCCTCATCGACCGATGCGTCTTCGCTCGCATTGGACGACGCCAAATCACCGTCAGGGAGCAGCCCCATACTTTCCGGCGAGCGCTTCAACTGAAAACTCAAAGGCAGGCACACAAGTAAAAACATGCAGCCCGAAGCAAACGCCGCCCAGCGCCAGCCGATGGAGGCGACGCCAATGGCCAAGAGCGGAGAAATCAGCGCGCCGCCGATAGGGACGGCAGCGCTCACAACGGTCATGGCGCGGGCACGCTGGCGAATAAACCAACTATTCGCGACCACCAACGGCGAGTGAACGAAGCCGGCAACGAATGCGAGGCAAATCACGCCGAGATAGACAATCATGAAGTTCGTATAATTATTCACCCAGGACAGCAGAATGTAGCCAACGCCTGCGAGAAAGACTGCGACGACGATGATCGGACGCGGGCCGTAGCGATCGATGAGATAGCCGACCAGCGGCGCTTCTATGGCGCCCTGCGCGCGCGACAGCGAAAACGCCAGCGAAGTTGCCGCCCGGGTAAGCCCGAGATCCTGGCTGATCGGAAGAAAGAAAACCGTAAAGCCAAACTGATGCAGTCCGCCACCGACGATACGAATGAGCGTGACCAATCCGACCATGCGCCAGCCATAAAATATGCGCGGGAAAAAATGAGACGACGCTTTGAGATTCATGGTGCGAGAAAGTTACAGCGCCGACGTTACGTGAAGGATAGATGGGGCGTCAAGGGATGAGCATCAAAGTTGATGTCGAGTCAAGTAATCTTTCGATGGATGCCGGGGATGAGTGGCCGTCGGTACCGGGACTCGCTGTTGTTTCGAACACCGCGATCAAAACCTGCTGAGAAGCAGACGGCGTTCGGAATAGATGATCAGTCCGATCGACATAAATGTCGTGATTTTGACCGAAGCTGCCCCGTACCACAGAAATATTCTGTGGTACGGGTTGGGCCCGCTACTTACCTGCTGCCAGCGCTTTGACAGCTTCGGTCGTGAGCGCTTTTCCGCCGATGCCCCACTCGCCGCTTTTGACGTCCTCGATCGTCACCCAGGTGACTTGGCGCATGTTTTCGCCTTCGACCGAGACCATCGCGTCGGTGAGCTTCTCGATCATCGCTTTTTTTTGCGAGTCGGAGAACACTCCTTCGATGACTTTCACTTGTACTAACGGCATAAGAAATCCTCCTTTCATTTTTGAATATATTTGAAGATAACGGCTTGTAAATCCTATTTCATGAGAAATAGATGAGAAGTTGATGAGTTGTTAGGCGAGCTTTGACCGATGTAAATCGCGGCCGCATTGCGCTCGCGGAGATTTGGCAGGATAGAAAGAGTCCGGCGGTGGGTTAGTTGCTTCTGAACCGATACCCCATCCCTCTTACGGTCTCGATCATGTCGGCGCGCGGCCCAATCTTCTTTCGCAGAGCGCGTATGACGACGTCCACTACATTACTGCCGCCATGATAGGTCTGGCCCCAGACGTCATCCAGCAACAGGTCGCGCGAGATTGCTTTGCCATTGTTTTGCGACAGGTAGTGGAGGACATCGAACTCGAGCTTGGTCAAGTTTACCCGCGCGCCATCGAGCACAAGTTCCCGGGCTTCGGTGTCGAGGAACTTTTCTTCTTCCACGCCGAGCTCGGCGGCGACAAGGCCGCTGATCCAGCCGTCTACCGACGACGGGCCAAAGTCGAGCATCGCTGTATGGTAAGTATTGCCATCCATGTCGCCGTCGCACTCGGAGAGAGGAGAAAATCCCAGCTTCAACGCCACCGGCGCATAAGTCATTAGGTCGCGCACCGTTAGATAGACGCGCCGGAGGTTTGGGCGAAGCTCCATATAGATTCGTTTGATGTCCAACCAGCACGCAGCTTGCACAGGCGATGGTGACTCACCATCATCCCAGCTCAGCCAGCGGCGCAGGAAGAGCACTTTTTCATCATTTTGGACCCCGTGGTCACGCAGATGTCGCCACCAGTTGAAAACGATCGGGTCCTTTGTGAAAAGAGTCTCGCTGATGCCGCTCGGATCGAACATACAGTAGAAACCTACAACTTTGTTGGTCGTGTCCCGAACGACGTGAAACGCCTGTGGATAGTTGTCCCACCAAAAATCGATGGCGTTCATCGCTGTGTTACTCTCATGCCGCTTCGCCAGGCGATGAATACTTTCCCCATCTTGATCAACTGCCGGCTCGACGCTGAACTGTTGCGACTCACTTGGAAAGAACGCTTCGCGAACGACAGGATTTTCAATTAAATAGATGAGATCGGCAGTGTAACGCCAAAGGTCCGGCGGGCCTGCGCGTCTTACCTCGCCGCGTAGTTGACGCCATGCAGCACGACCGTATTCGCGGAACTTGATCGGATCGGCGGCCTGCAAAGCTGCCGCTATGGTTCCGCGCACGGCTTCGTGCAGCATAAGGCCGTCCGGACGACTTTCGACCAACGGTGTAGTGCGCAGGCGTTCATACAAATCAGGCGGACCGTCGCGCAGCATGGCGTTAAGAATGGGACGCGTAATGCGGCGAACGACCGATGCGGCTTCCAACGCGCGCCGAACATCGGCGTCCTTGATATCCGCCAGATAAGCGCGGGTTAAGTCTTGGACCGAATTCTGAACACCGGCTTCTTTTAAATTGAACCCTGAATGTTCGAGTGCTGCTGATGCGGCGATTTTGAGCGCAAGCGGATGCCCACGGGCAAGCCGATTTATGTAAACGGAATCTTCTTTTGTGACGCCGGCTCGAAGAAGAAAGCGTGTCGAATCCGTAAGAGTGAGCGGGGCCAGCATCAGACTGTGAAACAGCCCCTGCCATTCGCGGGCCATCGTCCATGCTGTCGACGGCGGCTCACGCCCGGCGAGCAGCACGCGAACATTGTCCCCGAGTGCTGGAACGAAGACCTGCCGAAGCCAGGTATCCAACAGCCGAAACACTTCATAATGATCCAGGGCAATCACGACTCGCCGGCTTACCTTCCCAAGGCGCCCAGCCAACTTTTTTAGTGAATGAGTCTCGATACCCAGTGAGGTGCCGAGCTCGTGCAAAAAGCCGCGTTCCGTGGGCTCGATCAATCTACAGTCGAAGCGGATCACTTTGATGTTTCGTTTGCTTGCCAATTCGGCGAATGCGTCTAAAAGCGTCGATTTGCCGATGCCGGTAATCCCGTGCAGATGAACTACCAGCGGAGCTTTCTTAGTAAAAAGATCGAAAAGGTGAGTTACTTCTCGCGTTCGACCGACGATGCCGTATGCGGCTCGCCGCGTAAGAAGGTCGCGTACTTTGGACATTTCTACTCTCGCCAGCGTAATCGTGTCTTGGACTTTTTCATTCGTGACCCTGCTCCACTTCGAAGGGTATTCCAGTCTTACGCGAGATATCCAATAAGTCTGCTACCACCGGTTGCAGCAGCGGAATTCCTTCTTTGCTTCGGGTCGCTTCGGCCTCTCGCTCCGGGTCGCCGGGAATCAGCGGGCCGTGGGTGCCGGGGGCGGGTTTGGTGTTGCGGAAGACTTTAATCCATTCGTCGATTTGTTTTTTGAACTCGTCTTTGTCGATGAAGCCGTCGATCTGCATGGCGCCGAAGAAATGGCCGATGCCTTTGCCGACGCTGCGCGAGGGAACTTCTTGCCGTAACGCAAACGGCGGTGCGAAAGGGCCCCAGTTGGCGCCGCTCAAGACGCAACACAAGATGTCGACCATCGACGCCAAGCCATAACCTTTGTGGCCGCCCATCTCTCGCTCCGAGCCGAGCGGTAATTGCGCGCCACCCGAGATCATATCCTGCGGGTTGGTCGTATCGCGGCCTTCTTTGTCGACGATCCAGCCTTTAGGAACCGGCTCCTTTTTGCGCAGGGCAATTTCTATCTTGCCGTAAGCGACCGCGCTGGTGGCCATGTCGATCACGATCGGCGGTTCTTTGTCGCCGGGAAAGGCGATTGCGATCGGATTGGTTCCGAGCATTCGTTCCGCGCCCCAGAGCGGCGCGACGAGCTTGGTCGAATTGGTCATCGCCCAACCAATCAGATCCCTTTCGAGCGCCTTCAATGGATAATAACCGGCGATACCGAAATGATTCGTGTTGCACACGCTAACCCAACCGGAGCCGTATTTTTCGGCTTTGTCCATGGCGATCTCATTCGCTTTGGGCCCAACCACGAGGCCCAGTCCGTTGTCGCCATCGACGGTCGCAACGCTCGCCTTTTCGCGAATGATTTTGATCTTTGGTTTGGCATTGATTCTGCCCAACTCGAACATTTCGAAATAGGTATGCAGGCGCGCGACGCCGTGGGAGTCGATGCCGCGCAGGTCGCTTCGGGCTAAGACGTCCGCGGCTTGTTCAGCGTCGGCTCTGGGGACACCAAAATGCATGAATACCTGCGCGGAAAAATTGCGCAGATAGGCGTCAGGAAAAATTTGCACGACTGCAGCGTCGGTTATTTGGCCCATTTCGGCCCAAACTAACTACGGACGTGCGTCGGTGTCAATGTATTAAATGTCCGTATCGGGAATGGTTGAAATCCCTCGCTGCGAAAGTGAAAGTTCGTCATGCCGGCGCATGCCGGCATCCAGGTTCGTCCGGCTTGAAAAGGCCGAAACCGACTGGATTCCGGCCTCCGCCGGAATGACGGACTAGAGAGTCGACTTCTCGTGGACGATCCTAGGACCATTCGGCTTCGCGCCAAGGGTTGTTCAATTTTCTCTGTTAGGCAGGAGAAACTGTATTAGCAACGTTTGCTGGAACGGATTGTAGTTATCGTCGGACACGATGTAGATCATCGTTCCTTTTGAAGTCTGTTGAACTGCGACGCCTTCAAAATTGTCCACCGCGAGCGGCTGTTCCAATCGTAGCAATTCTCTGCCCCGGAGTTTGCTGCCGGATTGAATGCTCTTGGCATCGACGAGCGCCAACCGCGCCGACCAAATGCCAAGTGGAACATAACGGCGCTCTAGAACGAGGACGTCGCCATTGTCGAGCGCGGCACAGTCGGTGACACGAAAACCCTTGGAGGGAAAGTAGGATAGCTCTGCGAATTGGCCGTTGTCGATCAACCAGCCCTTGAAACTTCCATCCGGATTGGCAAATTCCTCGGTCAATGCCAGAAGCCGTCCATCGGGAAGCACCGTGAGCCCCTCGAGCCCACCGTCACTCGGCGCACGTGTCACATCGGCAGGAATAGCTACGGGAAGCGGAGTCGATTCAAACGTCGCAGGCAGAGGATCGTATCGCCAAATCCGGTGGACGCCTTCAAAAGCAACTAAAAATGAACCGTCCGGCGCCAGTGCCAACGCCTCGGCGTCTCTCAGTGCTTCAGTAACCGGCGTGTTAGTCGTTGTCAGCATCGGCACAATTTGCCAATCCATCAGATCGACCAGAGCGCCACTCGGATTCGTAATCTTTTTGGCTGATATCCAAAAGCCATGGTCAGAGATCGCGTAGAGTTTACCGTCCGGTCCAATGGAGAGGCCCGACAGCCCGCCGAAACGTTTATCTTTCGACTCTAACTGATAAGCGCTCACGAAGGTGAGAGAGCCAAATTGTTTCCGTTCCGGGTTTTTTCGATCGAGCTCGAAGGGAACCAACTCGACCAGGCGACTATTCGACGGGATGTGAGAAGCGGTGATACCGATACAGGAAACTAACGACACTTGAATCAGGACAAGTGAGATAACTTTCGACAAATCATTTTTTCGTGGTGCCCGCATCAATGCAAAAAGGATCGCACCGATATTGGCGATGCTCAAGCTCTTGGAATCATCCTTGACAGCAAAGTATGCCCGTTATACGGGAGGGATGTCTCTACCGCGATTGATTCATTTCATCCGATTTCCCAGTGCGGAAATCGCCGGATTGGAAGGGGTGTTTAAGTGAACGCAAATTTCCGCGACTTGTCGATCGTTGGCCAGTCCGTTCCGCGCGTCGATGGCGTCGACAAAGTTACCGGTAGGGCGAAATACGCCGGTGATCTTATTATTCCCGGCATGATCGAAGGGAAATTCCTGCGTAGCCCCTATGCGCACGCGCGTATCCGTTCGATCGACTCCCGCGAAGCTGAAGCGATGCCTGGCGTTGTTGCGGTGGTGACGAGCAAAGATTTCACCGACATCAGCCCCTATGCGGGCCGCGGCAAAAACAAGGACCATCCGATCGTCGCGGTGGAGCGGGTAATTTTCGCCGGTCAGCCGGTGGCGGCCGTGGCTGCGCTCGACCGCGCGACGGCGGAAGCGGCGCTGGAAAAAATTACCGTGGATTACGAAGCGCTGCCCGCGGTCATCGAGGTCGACGAGGCGATGGCGGACGGCGCGCCGCTGGTGCACGACTTCGCCGCGAAAAATATCTGTTTTCAAACCGATCTGGTGAAGGGTGACGTCGAGAAAGGGTTCGCCGAGTCGGAACAGATTTTCGAAGACGAGTTCGAGTTCCCGATGATTTACCACTTCGCGATGGAGCCGCACACCGCCATTGCGCACGTGGATGGCGACGGCATCAACATTTGGACTTCCACCGGCCATCCGTTCGGTGTGCGCCAGGAAATCGCCGAGATTTTTCATTATCCATTATCCAAGATTCGCGTCCATGTGAATTTCGTCGGCGGCGCTTACGGCAGCAAGTCGGGAGGGAAAATCGAGCCGTTGGTGGTGGCATTGGCGCGCAAAGCGGGACGTCCGGTTCGGGTCGTGCAGAGCGTCTCCGAGTCGATGGCGACATGCCGCCGTCACGCGATCAAGTGCAAGCTCAAAACCGGAGTTAAGAAAGACGGCACATTGGTCGCCAAACAGGCGGAGATTCTTCTCAATACCGGAGCTTACACGGAAACCGGACCGATCGTTACGGGTCGCACGCTGACACGTATTCTCGGGCCGTATCGCTATCCGAATCTCAAAATCAATTCCTATTGTGTTTACACGAACACAGTTTCGGCGGCTTCGTTTCGTTCCATCGGCGGGCCGCAGACCGCCTGGGCGACGGAATCACAGATGGACATCATCGCAGAGAAACTGGGAATCGATCCCGTCGAGCTCAGGCGAAAAAATTTGGTGAACAAAGGCGAGGAGATCAGACCGAAATTCAGACCGCTCGATGCCGATCTCGCCAAGGGCTTCAAACTCGTCCTCGACAAGTTGGGTTGGGACGGGCCGGTTTCAAAAGAAGGTCACGGCCGAGGAGTCGGCTTCGGCACGACCGATCCCGGCGCGCCGCTGGCATCGACTGCCACCGTTCATGTTCTTTCCGATGGCAGTGTGACCTTCTTGTGCGGCACGGTGGAGCTCGGCCAGGGCGCCAAGACGATCATGAGCCAAATTGTCGCCGAAGAGTTGCGCGTGCCGCTTGCGCGCGTGGCGATTCGGCCCATCGACACAGCGTTCACTCCCTTCGATCGATCCACGGGTTCGAGTCGTTCGACAACGGTCATGGGTAAAGCCGTCCAACTCGCCGGCAGCGACGCGCGCCGGCAGATAGTCGAACTGGCAACCGAACATTTCGAATGCCCCGAAGAGGCGGTCACGCTTAAGGACGGTGAAGCGATCGCTGGCGGTAAAAGAATTAGCTACGGCGAATTGATTCACAAGCACTTCGCCATGCAGGGAGGTGAGCTGGTCGGCACGGGTTACGCCCACAGCGGCATGGCGCCGACGCCAGCCAATCCGTTGTTTTGGGAAATCGGCATCGGCGCAGTGGAAGTGTCAGTCGATCGGGAGACGGGCAAAGTTCACGTCGAAAAATATGTCACCGCGGCCGACGCCGGCAAAGCGATCCATCCGCTGCATTGTGAAGGGCAGGACGAAGGCTCGGCGATGATGGGCTTTGGCCACACTTTCTATGAGACCTACCATTACGATAGCGGGCAAATCATCAACTCCACATTGGTCGATTACAAGGTGCCGACATTCGACGATGTGCCGGACGAGTTCGAATCGATCTTGATCGAAGACGGCAACGGGCCGGGCCCCTACGGCGCCAAAGGTTTGGGCGAGGGCGGCATTATCCCCGTGGCGCCGGCTGTGGCGAATGCCATTTTCTGGA
>DASXSW010000240.1:0-8625 GCA_036505755.1 Binatia bacterium
AAAATACCGGCTTTGGTTTTCGCTGAAATTCCCGCGGCGCGGATTTTGCCGCTTTTTTTAAGACGCGCAAGCGTATCCACAGAGTCGGTTTGAGTTAGAATCTCGACGTCACGGCCATCGGAATGCAATAGCAAGATATCGATACGATCAGTGCGTAGCCTTCGCAGGCTCTCCTCCACGCTGGCGGTGATCGCCGGCGCCGAAAAATCATAGATAGAGCGGCCGTTCACATACTGCTCGCCGCATTTCGTGCAAAGTACGATCTCATCTCGATGGCTTTCTATGAAGGCGCCGAGCCGCCGCTCACTCTCGCCATAGGCCGGTGCCGTGTCGATGAGGTTTACGCCCAATTGATGGGCGGATTGGAGCAACGCAGTGACCTCTAGGTCGGATGGCAGTGCGAAATTTTCGGGATACTTGACGTCCGTATTTCTACCGAGCTTTGTCGTTCCGAGCGCGACTAGGCTAACGGCCAATCCGGTACGCCCTAGTTGACAGGGAACCATTGGGCCTCCTCCCAGGGATAACGCGCCACCTCCGGCTTGGAAAATGGCGGTATTTCATCATAGCCGCCGGGTGCCTTGAGATCGAGGCGCAAAATTTCGAAGACTTCTTCGGCTAAGATGGGAACCATCGATAGCTTAGTCGGCCAGGCGACCACTTTACCCGGCGCGACCCGACTAACGTGGACGCCGCTTGGTCGCCTGTGCGCTGCGGTGCTCGCCTCCGCGCGGACAGCGCGGTAAATGGCGATCTCGGCCCGTCTTAAGTCGAGACGTGGTAGCCAGCGGCGAATTTCGTCCAGCGCCAATCGGCGCGCAACCGCGGCATTTTCTTCACCAGCCAGTCGCTCCGCGATCTCCCCGCCGATTTGCCAAAGACGCGGGACGGGGGTGGTTATCGTGAGCCCGGTTTTGCCGCCAACAACGCAGTGACCGAAGAGCCGGGGCAGGTCTCCGCGCAGGAGCACCATGCCGAGCGGGCGGCACTGCATCAGATCTTCCTCCATCCCGGCGCGGCGCAAGAGCTGGCCATTTCCCACCCCAGCTGCAAGTACAGTAGCGTGCGGCTGGAAAAAGATATCGCCGACGCGCACCCCTGCGGCGGAGAATTGAACCGATGCGTCGTCGTACAAAAAAATTGACCCGCGGTGGTGAGTCGCGAGTACGTTTAGGAACGATCCTGTCGCTATCACGGGCTCGGCAAGCGAATAGACCGCCAAAGCCGAGTCAAGCAGTGCCTCGGGCCAATCGTCCCTGCTAACTTTTTTGGGGCGAGTTGCTAAAAGGCCGGCTTTGACGGCAAGGCTCATTCCCCCCCATGACTGGAGCCACGCGACGGCGGAGTTCCGCGGCAGCCAAAGATGGCAGCGCTCTGAAAGGATCTCCGTGCCAGCGAGATACGGTTCGAGCTTACCTATTAGGCTGTGCCGCCATCGGTCGGGCATCAGGCTGGTCGCCCGCACTGCCTCAAAGTCGCGTACGCCGCGCAGCGCATATTTTCCGCCACCGTGAATAATTCCCTGCGCCTGGATCGTTTGTCCGGCTCCGAGGGCTTGCGATTCCAACAGGATCGCATGATAACCAGCGCGGCGAATGCGATCGAGGCACCATAGTCCGGCGGCCCCGCCACCGAACACGAGAACGTCTAATAGCATCTCGACTTTGAGTGATCGACCTGTCTCAACAGTGATCGCCGGTCAAACGCTGGAGGTTCGGTCGGGAAAGAGCGTCCGATCGACGATGTCACAGATCACATGGCCGACTAGGATGTGCGTTTCCTGAATACGCGGGCTGTTCTTACCCTCGGAGACCCGCAAGAGATAATCGACCTTGGTGGCCATTTTACCGCCGCTCCCGCCGGTTAAACCGATGGTGGAAATCTTTTGTTCGCTGCAGGCCTCGATGGCGGCGATCACATTAGCGGAGTTACCGCTAGTCGAGATCGCGAGCGCCATGTCACCCGGTTTCCCAAGCGCGCGCACCTGTTTGGCAAAAATTTGCGAATAGTCGTAATCGTTAGCGATGGCGGTTAGCGCCGAAGTATCAGTTGTCAGTGCGATGGCCGGCAGCGGCGGTCGTTCGATCAAGAAGCGGTTGGTGAACTCCGCAGCGATATGCTGCGCATCCGCCGCGCTGCCACCGTTGCCAAAAACCATCAGTTTGTTGCCGCGGCGAAAACACTCGCTGACGGCGTCGATGGCACTCATGAGTGTTTCCAGATTATCCCTCAGGAAGGCTTGCTTGACACGTATGCTTTCATCGAAGGCTTTCGCAATGGCGTCTTTCATGAACTCTTCTCGTAATGCTTGGCCATTTGACTCTTGACGCCTCGTCTCGCCAAGGCTTCTTCGAACCACTGGCGGACGACGGGCTCTTCGTCAGCGTATTCGATCTGTGAGCCGCCCTTCTTGCGGTCGACCGCGCCTTGGTAATTCTTTCTGACACCGTGAAATTTCTTGCTGCCGAAAGCGCGTAAAGCCAGATAACGCGCTGGTTTATCGCCGGCATTAAAATGCTGATGCCACCAGTTCTCCGGCGGCACTACCATACTGCCTTCATGCCAATCATATTTATTGATCGCCGCTCCGTCCGGCCAAATCAAAGAATAACCGTCCCCGCTGAGAATGATGACATGCGCGCCGGCGCCGTGGCGGTGGGCCTTTTTGTAGGTTCCGACCGGGAATTCGGATATGTGACACGCCGTGGTGTTTTCCGAAAGCTCGAACTTGATGTTGGTGCCGCCGGCGCCGCGTTCGTTGTACTCCATTAACTTGAAACTGCGAGCGTCGGGAACGAAATTGGTTTCCCAGACGTTGCCCGCGAATTTGAGACCTTTATAATCGCCGGCATGCAGCGTACCGTCGCCGTTGAAATAACCTTGACGCGCGTCGAAGCGATCAGTGAAGGCAAAATCGTTGTGAAAGATAAAATCCAGGTTATGCATTAGGTTAATCATCGTCGGCGCGGTAGTGACCGCGAGGTAGCGCGCCGGTTCGCTACCGCTGCCGTTAAAGAGTTGATGCCAGGTATTGAGTGGCGGTGAAAAGAGCGAGCCCGCTTGCCACTCGAATGTCTGTTTGTGGTCGTCGCGGTTCCAAACCGTGGTCGCGCCGCGCCCGCTGATGACGTAGATGGATTCTTCGAACAGCTGGCGCTGCGGCTTGAGGCTCTTGCCCGCTGGGATCTCACAGATATAGCAGTTGTTCACTTGCCCCGCGCCTTCCATCTGCAGAAACGCGCCGTTGCCGCCTTTGCGTCCCCACCATTCCAGCTTTACGTCGCGGATATCCTCGATAAAGAAGGTCTTGATGATCGGAATACCTTCTCCTTCCACCCACTTATCGTAACTGGTCTTGGTGCCATCAGCGACTGTCAGGGATTCTAGCGTTTGAGGTTTAGCCATGATCTCTCCGCACTGAAATTGTAAATTTTTACCACAGCGCCCACCCAAGTGAAAGTAGCGCTTAACGACGAAAGAAGGCTCCAATGTTTTCGACAACGCATTCTTGCTGCGCCGGCGTCAGCTCGGGATAAAGAGGTAACGCCAATACTTCGAGCGCAGCAAGTTCCGCCTTCGGAAACTCGCCCTTTTTGTAACCGAGATCGGCAAAGCAAGTCTGTAAGTGCAGCGGCACGGGATAGTAAATCTCGCTTTGAATCCCCTGTTCGGCGAGGAATTGTTTTAGCTCATCCCGGCGCTTGGCGCGGATGACGTAATTATTGTATACGTGAGATTTGTCGGCGGTCGGCGGCGGCAGCCTTATCAACCGATTACCAACGACTCCACTTTGGCGAAACAACTGATCGTAATGATTTGCCTTTTGAATTCTCAGGCCGCACCAGGCTTCTAAATATTTCTGTTTCACTGCCAGGACGGCGGCCTGAAGTGAGTCGAGACGGGAATTGATGCCGGTTAGTTCGTGATAGTATTTTTTACTCTCGCCGTGCATACGGAGCATTCGAAGCTTCTGAGCGATCTCCTTGTCATTTGTCGTCGCTAGGCCACCGTCACCAAAGCCACCGAGGGTTTTGCTCGGGAAAAATGAGAAGCAGCCGAGGGCGCCGATGGTGCCGGCGAACTTTGTTTCGCCGCCAATCGACATGCGGGCGCCGCAGGCTTGGGCAACGTCTTCGACGATGTGAAACTCATACTTCTCGGCAAGTGCGAAGAATTCACCCATCGCGCAACACTGGCCGAAAAGATGAACCGGCAAAAGCGCTTTGATGCACAATCCCGTCCGCGTATCGACTGCGTGGCCGTTCTGAATTCGCCCCCGCTCGTCGAGAAACCGCTCGACGCCCTGGGCAGAAAGTAGATGGCTATCGCTGTCGATGTCGACGAATAGCGGCCTCGCGCCGAGGCGAGTGATCGCCGAGACTGTGGAAAAGAATGTGAACGGGCTCACGATGACGCCATCACCCGGGCCGACTCCCAGCGTCATAAGCGCTAGCAAGAGCGCATCACTGCCCGAGGCGACGCCGACGGTAAAGTCGCATTGAAGGTAATCCGCCATCTGCTGCTCAAAGCGTTTGACCGCTGGGCCGAGGATGAATTGCTGCGAGTCGGCAACTTCGTCGATAGCGTTGCGCACCTCTTCGCGTATTTTTACGTATTGGGCGGAGAGGTCGACGATGGGGATCTTGTGGTGACTTACGCTAGACACTGGTTTTGACTGCGGGCGATTGGCCCTTCAAAGCGCTCTCGGCGACTTCAGCGAGCAGTTGATCGTGCTCGTGGTCCAAGGCGAAGACGCGGAACTGGACAACTTTGGAGGGAATGAATTCAAACAATTCGGCGAGTGATTCCTTGGTGATTTCCCCGCTGGAAGGGTCGAAGATATGGATTTGCTTCTTGCCCATGGCGAAGGGATTTTCCGGACGCGGGTCCTGGGTTGCCATGTCGACGCGAAAAATCAAGTCCCGTGTCGCCGCCGGTAGGGCCGAGCGGATGCGCTTTTCCCAATCGGTGTCTTGAATGAGGGCCACGCCGTAGCGGAGCTCATTGAGGGACAGCGTACGGTCGTAGGCCATCTTCCATTTCACCTCGCGGTGCAGGACGGTTTCCCACTCTTTCCCTAAAGTCTCCAGCTCGCCTTTACCGCGTCGCCAGCGTGACACCTCTTCGAGCAGCGACCAATCGGTCAAGTAGAGATACTCTTCCATACGGTCCAGGGGATTCCCCGGAAACAGCACCTTCATGGTTTCCGGAAAGATTTCTCTTAGATGCAAGTCGATGGCACGGGTCGTACGGTGATAATAGACATTGGTGTACAGGTAGAGCCGGGCGTTGAGGAAAGTAGTGAGAGCACCGTTGCCAGCTTTGTGCACCGTGAGACCCTTAGGGGTGAAGAAGGTATAGTGCATCAGCCGCTCGCGATCGATCGGCCCGGGGTGAACGCCACACATGTAGGAGTCCCGCGAGACGTAGTCGAGATTATCGAAAGTAAAAATGCCGCCTGTCAGCGGTTGGAGAAAGCGTACCCACTTCGCCTTACGGTTATCCTCCCTGCCATTTTTTTTGATTGGGAACGCGACATCTTCGGGTCGCAATTCTTCGCCAGCAGCGAACGCACCGCTCGGACTACGGCGTAGCTGGCGGATGATATCGCCAAGGTGTTTTTGAATGATGGTCTGACCCAGGTCTTCGTGTGTGAGATCGTAGTTGCAGAGAAAATTATCATCAAAAAAATGGCCGAAAGGTCCGTGCCCGATATCGTGCAGGAGCCCGGTAACGCGCATGTATTCTTCGATAAAAGGTGCTGAGGGACACTCGTCACCGAGGACTTTACGCAGCGAGGGGTAAAGATGCTTACCAAATTCACCGGCTAGATGCATGGCGCCGAGCGAGTGCTGAAACCGGCTATGCTCCGCCGACGGATAGACCCAGCGAGCACTCTGCAGTTGATAAATATAGCGCAGACGCTGCACCCAAGGAGAATCGATAAGCGCCTTTTCAGTTACCTCGCCTTTGTTTTCGGGCACGGTGAACTGAATGTAGCGGTGAATTGGGTCGGCGATCAGGGCCGTGCCGCCGTATTCATAATCGCTGAGTTGTGTCATGTTCTTGACCCCGCATTCCAACCATGGTTGTCGGAGTATTGGCCTCAAAGTTCAAATATGACCTGGGCGGTCCACCGGTTACCGGTCTTTTCCATGCGGCTCTTGTGAAACGCTACCGCGCCGATTTCCTGCTTGATCTCGTGGCGGTCCGGGTCAATCTTCTCGCCGCAAACTTCCGCCTTAACGACGGTATCTCTGACCTCGCGAATATTAAACTCCTTGAGCAAATAACCGCTGCCTTGATAGAGGTAGAGTAACTCGCGCATCCAGTTTACCATCAAATCATCGCGATCGGTTCCTTCGACCTCCAAAGGGACGCGCTCTTTAATCTCGATTTTCTCGACGTCGGCGATCACGTCAAATAGCGCAAAGGCCGAGTTGGCGAAGAGGTCGGCTTGAGAACCACCGGTAACTCGTACCGCCAATTCAGATTGACGCCTGGTTACACGGTATTTGTTCTGGGTCTCCACTATTCGTCAGCCCTTTAAGTTGAGCCCGCGTAGATTCTCCACATCGGCGGAGTCGGGTAGCAGCGACCGTCGACCAGAGAAATCATCGTCCAAAAGTTGCCGGATTTCCGCACGGCCATGGCATTGAACACAAGTGAGAATATCGATTGGCTGAATTAATTTAAGATATCGGAGGGGTGGCGTGTCTGGTTTAGGATTTAGGAAATACTCCCATTGGCTGTAACCCGTGTGAAGTAGATAGTAGTCGACCTTATAACTCTTCTGAGTATGGGTGGTTCCCTGAACCTCTCTGCCGCAGTGGTAACACTGCATTGACCCTCTATTTATACCCGGTTTATGAGGCTCGCCGCAAACCCGGCGCCAAAACCGTTGTCGATATTGACGACTGTGACACCGGCGGCGCAGGAATTGAGCATGCCCAGTAAGGCCGCAATTCCGTGGAAGCTCGCGCCGTAACCCACGCTCGTCGGCACGGCGATCACCGGTTTATCAATCAATCCGGCGACGACGCTAGGTAACGCTCCTTCCATGCCTGCGACAACAATGAGCACGCTGGCGTCGACCAGGCGCGCCCGGTTTTCAAGCAGCCGGTGAATGCCAGCAACGCCAACATCAAACAGTTTTTCTACTCGGTTCCCCATCATTGTGGCAGTCAAGAGCGCCTCTTCAGCGACAGGAATATCGGAAGTGCCAGCGGAGACGACGAGCACCGTGCCTTTGCCGATTATCTTAACTGGCTTCCGAACCCAAGTAGCGGCTCGGGCGGCGCGGTGAAATTTGAGCCCTAGGTGTAACTTTCTTAGCTCGGCTATCTTTTCCCGGTCAAGCCGCGTTATCAAGATATTTAATTCACGCCGGCGCATGGCGCGCACAATGGCGGCAATGTCTCCGGCTTGCTTCCCTTGGCCTAGTATAACCTCGGGGAAACCCTGACGCAGCGCGCGATGGTGATCAACCTTAGCGAAACCGAGGTCTTCAAAGGGTAAGTGGTGCAGCCGTGCGACAGCCTGGGCGACAGTAATTTTTTGCTCCCGTACTTGGTCAAGTAACTCTAACAGTCGCTCGGAGTCCATCAGTTTGTTCTAACCGTTCTCGGCTTGGCGAACCGCCGCTTTTTAAAGTGATCGTGCCCTTTGAAACGAGTCGATACTAACTTGCCGTAACTGTCGAGAACCGTAATTCCTCGGTTTGCTCTGACGCAGATACCTATTCTGGTGATTGTTAGGCCGACGCGCCGTTCCAGTTTTGCTATTCGCGCGCGATCTGACGGTCGCGCGCAAAACAGGAGCTCATAGTCCTCACCACCGCTGAGGGCGTAATGTGTTCCATCTCGCCCGGCAATTGCGCGATAAGCACGAGAGAGCGGCAGTCGCGCCTCCCAAATCATTGCGCCGATACGGCTGGCTTGACAAATATGCCCCAAGTCCTGCAGCAAGCCGTCGCTCACGTCAATCATCGCCGTTGCCAGTTTTTGCCGCGCCAAGAGCACACCGGCCGCAATCCTTGGGGTTGGCTGATGATGACGTTTGAGCAATTGGGCAAACGGGCTCTTCTGTTTCATTCTCGGTGATTTTCGTTGCAAAAGTTTTAATCCCAGTGCTGAGTCGCCCAAGGTTCCGGTGACGTAGATGTCGTGACCCACTTTAGCGCCGCTTCGCCGAACTGGCTGCGGAGGGGGACCACCGATGACACAGACCGATATGATCAGTGATTTGGCAAAGTTGGTATCACCGCCTACGATCGAGACACCACACTGGCGGGCCAGCGTGTTAATGCCGCGGTACAAATTGTCGATATCGTTGCTGTCGAAACTCACCGGAATCCCGAGCGAAAGAATGGCGTACGTCGGCACGCCGCCCATCGCCGCGATGTCGCTTAAATTAACGGCAAGAGATTTATAGCCGAGGTCGAAAAGCGAAGTCCATCGCAGGTCGAAATGAACATCTTCAATTAGCAAATCCGCCGTGACGAGAGATGACCCAGACGAGCTGGCTATCCACGCCGCGTCGTCACCGATGCCGATGCGTACTCCGGGGCCGGCGGGCGCCGTACGTCGAATTCTATCGATCAGGCCGAATTCTCCGAGCTGACTT
>DASXSW010000241.1:0-3115 GCA_036505755.1 Binatia bacterium
TGATAAACGAAACGAGCGTCGGCCCTGGCAAATGGGGGAACTATTTCGATCTCCTCGCCGCGTCTTCAGGATTCGGAGGCAAACTAGTTGCCGAGGGTGGGCTGGCCTATAGCACGCTGGGGTTATCGGCGGCGCCCAATCAGCGACCCATGATGTCGCGATTGGCGCTCCGGGGAAATTGGGGCAAGGCTGGCTATGGTTTCCTTTACCGGTCCTTTGGCAGTGGATTCGTCTCCATGACAGGCGCCAAGGTCGACCATGCCCGCGACGAAAGTCAGATTTGGGGAGAGTATGATTTCGGCCTTTTTCGGATGCGCGGAACAGTCGGTGAGTCTTGGGAAAATGACGATACGAACGATCTTACCCTCACACGAACGGCCGCCACTTCTTTGCAGCTGAACAAGCCGAGCTGGAGCGCGCTACTGTCTTCGAGCTATTCGTTAATCGGACAAGAACAAGGCTTGAGCCAGCAAACCATCGCCTTGACAAATACGCTCTCGATCGCCTATCGCCCAACGGGCTTTTTGACGATTGAGCCCGCTTTGAACTTTAAAGAGGAGTGGGACAAAGCCACTGGATTAAAGACTGACACGCCGTCAGCCGGATTTGCCCTGGCCTGCTCGCCGTTTCGGGACCTACAATTGACCGGACGCGCGAGCTACGCGCGGGGCATGAGCGAAGATCCGCTCAAGGAAGGTTCGTCCGTAAACACGGTGGGCGCATTGAATTGGAAAGTCGGCAAGTCTTCCCTCGGTGAACAGTTTTTGTCCTTTCAGGTTGAATACAAAAATGAGCTTCGTCCTATCTCGTCGAACAACGTGCAGCCCAATCTCACCGGCCTGATTCAATTCAAGATGGTTGGCTTTTGAGCCGCTCAGCCGGTATCGTCTACCGATTCGCTCCTAATACCCTTTCTCCAAACACCAGTTGGCGATCTCGATACGCCGTGCAAACCAAACTTTGGAAAATCCCTTGACGTGACGAATAAATTCTTCGACGATTTTGGTTCGGAACGGAACGCCGGAAACGAAGGGGTGCAAATTAAAAGCAAAAAACTTCGGTGCGCCCTGTTCCCCTTCCCAATATAGATAATCGAATTGATCCTTCATGATCTGCAGCAAATCTCGCGGTGTGCGCCCGGCACCGTAAGTGGAGTAGTCATTGCAGCCCGGCACATTATACGGCACGACAACGACTTTTCGTCCCTTCGACTCGACGGTGTAGGGATTGTCGGAATTCAACGGATCGGCCCACCACACAAAGCCCGCTTCAGCAACCAACTCTAGCGTATGCGGCGTCGAGGCATGACCCGGCGAAAGGTATCCGGTCGGCTTTTCCCCCAAGACTTTTTCAAACGCGGCGACCGTTTTTTGAATCGACTCCCTTTCTTGCTCCCGCGTGTACATGAATGAATACTCGTGCTCGTAGCTTTCCGAAGAGAATTCGTGTCCCTGAGCTTTAAACTCCTTGCATTCCTCGGAAAACTGCTCGACCTTGAGACCGTTCATCAGAAAAGTGACCTTGAGACCGTGCCGGCTGAACATATCCATGATGCGCCAGATGCCGACGCGGTCGCCGTATTCTCTTTCAGTCACTGCCGCCATGTTCTTCTTGAATACCGCATTGGCTGGAGGGATCGTATGCGTGCCTTGGCGCTGCAATGACTCCCTCGTGGCAAAATTCTCCGGCCATACTTCCCACGGAATGATGAAAGTAACGCAAATTTTGGCTTTGTCTGGCCATTCGATGATTCTCGGTCTGGGCATTGCCTGATTCTCCTTTCGCAGCCTCCGCGCTTTCGCAATAACGCGGCACTCTTCAACTCCTGGGCAATTATCAGAAATTTTTTATGAACTCCAGCGCCCATTTCGGGCATCAGATGTTTAGTTCTTGAAGTAGACCCGATACACTGTTGGATACAACTAAGTGGAACAACCGGGGGGAGATTGCTCTGGCGAGCAAATTTTTTGAGAGAATCGATTTTGATTGAATCGTTGCTGCTAGCCGTAACTCGGGTTTCGACGTTTCGAGAACAGACGCTCTTGACCAACGCGACCGGCTTCTTTTTCGAGCGGGATGGTCGCTTGTTTCTCGTGACCAGCCGCCACGTGGTTCTGGACGAGGCAACGAGTCATCGGCCGGACCGATTGGAAATCGAGCTGCACGTCGATTCGCAAAATGTCGCGGTCACTACGCAGTTTATTTTCCCGCTTTATCGCCAGGACAAACCGCTCTGGCGCGAAGGGACCGACGCTGGCGGGGTGATCGATGTCGTCGCCGTGGAGCTTGAACGCCCACGCCTGCCACAGACAATCTCGCTGCACGCGTTCACGCCGGCGCACCTGGTGCAAGAGCTCGATCAGATCGAAGTGGGGACGCGGGTGCTGCTCGTCGGTTTTCCCCTGGGCTTTCACGACACCGTGCACCATCTGCCGGTCGTCAGGCAGGCGGTGATCGCCTCGGCGTTTGGAATTCGGTTTCAAGGTCAGGGATATTTTTTGACCGACGCGCATCTTCACCGCGGCACCAGCGGCGCGCCGGTGGTGGCGCGAATGACATCGACGGAATCCGGCCGTGGACGCCTGCCGTGGATGCTGCTCGGAGTCCATGCCACTCGCATGGATACGACCAATCGGGATGCGGAGCAAGACGAGCGGTTAAACCTCAACTGCGCGTGGTACGCCGATATCTTAACCACGCTCACTCAGTGAAACGGCGACCGAATCCGTCAAGAAACCAGTTTCAGAATAAATCTATTAAAACCTTCCACGTTTTACACGCGCGGCAAGCCCCTCATGGCAACAACGAGCCTTTACCGTTTTTCCTGCTGTTGACACCTCGTCGTAGAGAAAGTTATGACGAAAATCGCTCATGAGAAGAAGGCTATTCCGAACGCGAACACATCCCGGCGGCAAAAGAATTCTTAGCATTCCCGCGTATCTGATTTTTCTGTGCATATCCTTGCCGGCAACGCACGCCGCCGAGAAGATCAGAATCTCCGTTTCCGGCGGCTACAACATGATCTTCCTCTCGGCCGGAGTCGCCCATCATAAGGGACTCTTTAAGGACGAAGGGCTCGATGCGGACATCGTGGTCATGGGCGCGGCGCCGTCCA
>DASXSW010000242.1:0-8049 GCA_036505755.1 Binatia bacterium
GTCAGCGACCAGGTGCTCGAAAAGCTCCGCTCGTTAAACTATGTCGACGATGGATCGTTCGCGCGCAATTGGGCGCTGACAAAAGCTCAAAGCCGGGGTTACGGCCCGCGAAGAATCGAGCAAGAGCTTAGAACCAAAGGCATCGTCCCATCTCTGATACGCGAGGTCATCCGAGAGACCCTCGATCAATGTGACGAAAGGACCCAAGCCAAGAAACTTTTGGCCAAACGATTCAACAGCGAAAATATTCGAGACCTAAAGACATTACGCCGCGCTGCCGCGTTTCTCCAGCGCCTCGGCTACAGCAACCAGGTTATCTCGGATCTGCTGCGGTGCCCGAACGAAGAAGCATAGTCGCGCCATGATCACTGGAAACGAGATACGCAAATCTTTTTTGGACTACTTCGTCAAACACGGCCACACCGTCGTCAAGAGTTCTTCGCTGGTGCCGGAAAAAGACCCGACTTTGCTTTTTACCAACGCCGGCATGGTCCAATTTAAAAATGTTTTTCTCGGTCAAGAACGTCGACCCTATGTGCGTGCCGCCAGCGCGCAAAAATGTCTGCGCATCAGCGGCAAGCATAACGATCTCGAGGCCGTGGGGCGGGACACGTATCACCACACCTTTTTTGAAATGCTCGGCAACTGGTCCTTTGGCGACTACTACAAAGCCGAGGCGATCGAATGGGCCTGGGAGCTATTGACCAGGGAGTGGGGCCTTCCGAAGGATAAACTATACTCTACCGTGTACCTCGACGATGAGTATGCAGAAAAACTCTGGCTCAAGATCGCTGCTCTTCCCGCTGAGCGGGTAATGCGGTTCGGCGCCAAAGAAAATTTTTGGGAGATGGGCGAGACTGGTCCTTGTGGTCCGTGCAGTGAGATCCATCTCGACCGCGGCCCCGAAGCTTGTGACATGAAAGGTGAACCGGGTCATGAATGCCGGGTGAACGGCGATTGCGCGCGCTACATCGAACTATGGAACTTGGTTTTTATACAGTACAACCGCAAGGACAATCGCGAGCTGGAGGATCTGCCGTCGAAACATGTCGACACGGGCATGGGGCTCGAACGCATCACCGCCGTTTTGCAGAAAGTCCTGTCGAATTATGACATCGACTACATGCGTGATCTGACGGCGACAACGGAACGGCTCACCGGCAAAAAATACGGCACTGACTCAACGGCGGATATTTCGTTCCGCGTCATCGACGATCATGCGCGCGCGGTGAGTTTTCTCATCGCCGACGGCGTCATGCCGAGCAACGAAGGGCGCGGCTATGTCCTTCGGCGATTGCTTCGGCGCGCCGCGCGCCATGGCCGGCTGATCGGCTTGAAGGAACCTTTCCTGCACGAAGTAGCGAAAACCGTCGCCATCGTCATGGGCGATGCTTACCCCGAGCTACGCGCCGAAGAACAGCGCATCCGCGAAGTGATTCGCACCGAAGAGGAACGCTTCGGCCAGACTTTGGACCGAGGGCTCATACTTCTCGAAGAGGCCACCGCCAAACTGAAGACGGAAAAGACAAAAACTCTCCCTGGCGAAGTCGCTTTTCGCCTCTATGACACTTACGGTTTCCCGCTCGATTTGACCGAAGATATTCTCCGCGCCGAAAACATCGATGTCGATCAAGCCGGCTTTGAGAAGCTCATGGAGGAACAGAGAAATCGCGGCCGCGAAGCGCGCGTGGTGACACTTAACATTTATGACCAAATTGGGATTAGTGACGCAGTTCAATTGGTCAGTCGTGCGGATCAAGTTTGCTTCGTTGGCTACGACCGACTTCAAGCCGAATCGACAGTGCTCGCGATCTTCAGCGACGGCAGCGGCAAGGCCGAGGCAGTGGAAGGCGAAGAGATCGATCTCCTAACCGCCGAGACGCCATTTTATGGTGAGTCCGGTGGTCAGGTCGGCGACCGCGGCACTATTACTACCGCGCGCGGCGATCTCATGGAAGTGATAGACACACAGCACCCGACGCCGCAGCTCACTTCCCATCGGGGCAAGGTAATCAAAGGTCGGGTCCAAGTAGGCGACAAAGTACAGCTTGTGGTTGACCGAAAGTATCGTCAAAAAACCATGCTCAACCACTCGGCGACGCACATTTTGCATTCAGTGTTGCGCAGGGAATTGGGACAGCACGTGCGCCAAGCCGGATCGTTGGTCAGTCCGGAAAGATTACGCTTCGACTTTAGCCACACGGGGACGATTCCAGATGAAAAACTCGCGCTGATAGAGAGTGAGGTCAATGAACATATTCGAGAGGATGCTGGCGTGTCGATTCAGGAGGTGAATTACGACGAGGCAATCCGTCATGGAGCACTCGCCTTTTTTGGCGACAAATACGGCGATCGCGTGCGCGTGGTCAAGATCGGTGACTTCTCCACCGAACTGTGCGGCGGCACTCACGTGCGCGCGTCCGGAGAGATCGGGCTTTTCAAGCTTCATTTCGAAGGTGGCATTGCCGCCGGCGTGCGCCGTGTCGAAGCTTTCACCGGCGAAGGCGCCCTGGATCTTATCCAAACCTACGAGCAACGGCTTAAGGAAATCGGTGATCTCATCCGTGCCGGCGCCGACGATGCCGTCGATAAAATAAAAAAACTTCTCGACCGCCAAAAAGAGCTAGAGAAGGAAATTGAAAAACTGCGCGGTCAGTTTGAAAAGGACCAAATCCCAGCGCTGTTGGCAAAGAAACAATCGATCAATGGTATCAATCTGTTGATTACCCAGGTCGACAGCGTCGACGGCAAACAGTTGCGCGAAATCGCCGATCAGCTTACGGAGAAACTTGGTTCCGGAGTTATCGTGTTGGCCAGCGCGGGAGACGCTAACGTCACTCTGGTCGCGTCCGTTACGAAAGAGCTGACCAAGCGTTACCATGCCGGTAACATCATCAAAGAATTGGCCGGCATGGTTGGCGGCGGCGGCGGCGGGCGACCGGATTTCGCTCAAGCCGGCGGCAAAGAGCCGGCAAAAATTGACGCGGCTCTGAAGCGGGCGGAGGAACTTATCCGACAAGCAACATGACGCGCAAAAATGTGTTCGAAGTATTGCTCATTCCCGAATCGGCTGATTGTCTGGCTAAGGTACATTTGAGTGACCTGCGGAGGGCAGTTCAATAGCGTGGTCACGATTCGCACCAAGACGTTCACGGAAAAGACCGCGGGTTTCTGCGACATCGTCGATATCACCGCCAAGATAACCGAGCACATCGACCACGGAAAGATTCGCCACGGCTCGATAAATATATTCGTGTCCGGCTCCACCGCCGCCATCACAACCATCGAGCACGAACCCGGCCTTGTCCAAGACTTGAAAGAACTCGTCGAGAAGCTGATCCCGTCGAATCGCAGATATCACCACGATGACCGTTGGGGCGACGACAATGGATTTTCCCACCTGCGCGCGTCTCTCTTCGGTCCATCCGTGAGCATTCCGGTCGAGAACGGCCGTCCGTTGCTTGGAACCTGGCAGCAGGTGATTCTTTTGGATTTCGACAATCGACCGCGCACGCGCGAAATCGTCGTCCAGCTCATAGGAGAAACGGAGTGAAAGACGAAAAGAAACCAGTCGCTGATACCGTCACGGAGATCGGCGTAAATCTACTTGAGTTCCATGATCCCCGATTGTTCCGCGATCTGTTGGGTCAACATGACCAGCACTTGAAAATTATCCAAAGTTCGCTGCAAGTAAGGATTCGTGTTCGCGGGTCTTCCATGGAGATCGAAGGAGACCCGCTGCAGGTAGAGCTGACCAGCCAACTTCTCCGTCAACTCTACAGCCTCCTGGAAAAAGGCTACCCTGTTTACGCCAGTGACGTCGACTATGCTATCCGCATTTTGAGCGGAGATAGCCGGGCGAAACTCCAGGATATTTTTCTCGACACCATCTATATCTCCGCCCACAAGCGGACGATCACGCCCAAAAGTATTGCGCAGAAAGCTTACATCGATGCGATCCGCCGTTACGACATCGTATTCGGCATCGGACCGGCGGGCACGGGAAAGACGTATCTCGCCATGGCCATGGCGGTCGCCGAGTTGATGAAAAACAATTACGTGCGAATTATTCTAACGCGCCCGGCTGTGGAAGCCGGCGAAAAACTCGGCTTCTTACCCGGCGACTTGGCCGAGAAGGTGAATCCTTATTTGCGCCCGCTTTACGATGCGTTGCACGACATGGTCGATTTCGACCGCGCACACAAGCTGGTCGAACGGGGCACTATCGAAGTTGCGCCGTTGGCGTTCATGCGCGGCCGGACTTTGAACGACTCGTTCGTTATTCTCGACGAAGCGCAAAATACCACGCCTGAGCAGATGAAGATGTTTCTCACCCGTCTGGGCTACGGATCAAAAGCCGTGATCACCGGCGACGCCACACAAATTGATCTGCCTGCGGGTAAACCTTCCGGACTGAAGGAAGCATCACGAATTTTAAAAGGAGTGCACGGGATTCGGTTTATCATGTTCACTGAAAAAGACGTGGCGCGGCATCACTTGGTACAAGAAATTATCACAGCCTACGAGCGCGACGAAAATCAGAACAGCGCGCGAGATCTGCCGACAAAAGCCTAAGCGAGTATTACTAGGCGAACCGGAGCGCGGCGCACAATTACTGAACTCCTTCCAAATTCACTTTGGCCTGAACACTTTTGCCGTCGCGTAGCAGTGTAAGATTGACAGCATCTCCGACTTTGTATTTTTCGAGCATCAAGAACAGGTCGTTCGGCGTTTCAACTTTTTTGCCGTCGACTGCCGTGATGATATCGCCCAACCGCAGCCGGCCTTCAGCGTCTCTCCGAGTCGGTTGAATTCCGGCCTTTGCCGCTGCGCCGCCCCGGACCACATCAACTACTAGAACTCCTTTTACACCCAGTCTCTGCGAGACTTGCTCGTTGATTTGCTCGTCAAGCTGAACGCCCAATCCCGGGCGGGTTATCTTCCCGCTACGGATCAACTCCGGCACGAGTCGATTGACGGTATCCACCGGAATAGCGAACCCAATCCCCGCGGACACACCTGAAGGGCTGAAAATCGCGGTATTGACGCCGATCAAGCGCCCCGCACTGTCGAGCAATGGCCCACCGGAATTTCCCGGATTGATCGCCGCGTCGGACTGAATCACTCCTTGAATCGGCCGGCGTGTTACCGAATCAATCTCCCGATTGAGCGCGCTGATCACGCCGGTCGTCAACGTTTGATCCAGTCCGAATGGGTTACCGATCGCAAAGACGCTCTGTCCGACCTGTAAGTCTTTCGAAGTGCCGATCGGAATCGGATGAAGCTGCTTGGCGGGCGCGTCAATGCGCAGCACGGCGAGATCTTTATCCGGTGCGACGCCAACCAACTGCGCTTTCCAATTGGATTGATCCGCTAACGTCACTTGAGCCGCACTGGCATTCTGAATCACATGAAAATTAGTGATGATGTTGCCATTCGTATCCCACACAAACCCAGAACCAGTACCCTGGGGAATCTGATACAGGTTCAAGGTGAAGAGATCCTGTTGGACGCCGATCGCGGTAATATTGACCACGGCGGGCGATGCTTGTCGGAACAAAGCGATGGTGGATTTTTCATCGGGTAAGAATTCGCCCCGAGGAGACACGGCACGCGGTGTAGACCGCGGATCGTTCAGCGACGCGCCTCCGACCCAGGACTGCTTGGCCAACAGAATCCCTAGCAGAGACAGCGCCACCGCCGCCCAAATATAGGTCCAGGTACGAGACCGAATTGATGTAACCTGCATGAACGAGGGTTGCTTCTCAGCTGCTTTCTCTAAATAAGGCAGTCAACTGACAAAAAGTAGGTATGCTAAGTCGGTTTGTCAAGTCGTTGACAACTCGGAGAGCCATTCTTAATTTTTCACCATCTCATTAAAATCTTTTTGAAAGGAGATTTGATTATGGAACTAGTAAGATGGGAGCCGTTCGAGGGCTTGAATAGGATTCAGTCTCGGATCAATGACCTGTTCGATGACACCTTTGGGCGCGCCCGGAATTATCCCGCTTCGACTGCTGGGGTTTGGGTTCCTCCGGTAGATATTCTGGAAAGCAAGGATTCCTACCTCATTCGGGCAGAGCTTCCGGGAATGAAAAAGGAAGATTTTAACCTGGAAGTAAAAGACGGAACACTGACGCTTAGTGGCGAGAGAAAGTTTGAAGAGACGGCCAACGGCGTCGAATATCACAGAGTCGAGCGAGTGACGGGAAAATTTTCCCGATCCTTCTACTTGCCCCAGACGGTTAAACATGACGGCATCAAGGCGAGCTACCGAGACGGCATACTGGAGGTACACGTGCCAAAAGCCGAAGACGCAAAGCCGCGGCAGATCACTGTCAGCGTGAACTAATTCACGTTAACTGGCCCAACGTGAAAAAAAAGGGGGACGCCGATGGCTTCCCCCTTTTTTTATTTTTGCCCCCAATACACAAGATGGCCTAATTCTCGTAGTCAGCAATTCAAAGAGCCACAGTTGAAACGCGACGAGACTGGGGTATGCCGACACCACAAAAAAAAGCGCTTGGAGTACCAAGCGCCCTTTTTTAACAGCTTCCGACAAACTTAGTAGTCTTCGTGATCATGCGGCATGGCCGGGGCTTCTTTTTTCTTCTCCGGTTTATCCGCGATCATCGCCTCGGTGGTGATCAGCAAGCCGGCGACCGACGCGGCATTCTGCAGTGCCGTGCGTACCACTTTAGTCGGGTCGACAATGCCGGCCTTGACGAGATCTTCGTACTCTTCCGTCGCCGCGTTGAAACCGAAAGCGCCCTTGCCATTCTTTACCTTATCCAACACCACCGAGCCCTCTGCCCCGGCGTTGCTAACGATCCAACGGAGCGGTTCTTCGAGCGCTTTCTGAATGATCCGGACTCCGACCTTCTCATCCTCCGAAACCCTCAAATTGGCTAGGGAAGCAGAGGCACGGATCAACGCAACGCCCCCACCCGGGACGATCCCCTCTTCAACCGCGGCACGGGTCGCATGAAGAGCATCCTCGACGCGGGCCTTTTTCTCTTTCATCTCAACTTCTGTGGCCGCGCCGACTTTTACCACCGCAACGCCACCGGCTAGCTTGGCCAGGCGCTCTTGCAATTTCTCACGGTCATAATCGGAAGTCGTCTCTTCAATCTGCGCGCGGATTTGTGTGATCCGGCCCTCGATCGCTGACTTTTTACCGGCGCCTTCGACGATCGTCGTGTTGTCTTTATCGATGATCACGCGTTTTGCGCGGCCGAGATCCTTCACTGTGATGTTTTCCAACTTGATCCCTAGTTCCTCGGCAATCATCTTACCGTCTGTGAGAATGGCGATATCTTCAAGCATTGCCTTGCGGCGATCACCAAAGCCCGGCGCTTTAACGGCGGCGACTTTCAGCGTGCCGCGGATTTTGTTCACGACCAGAGTCGCCAACGCCTCGCCTTCCACTTCTTCAGCAATGATCAGTAGCGGTTTGCCGGTTTTTGCGACGTTTTCAAGAATCGGCAGAAGATCCTTCATGCTGGAGATCTTCTTCTCATGGATGAGGAGGTAGACGTCGTCGTAGACGCACTCCATCCGTTCCGGATCCGTTACAAAGTAAGGAGAGAGGTAGCCCCGATCAAAGCGCATGCCTTCGACGAGGTCGAGAGTGGTTTCCAGCCCTTTAGCTTCCTCAACCGTGATGACGCCCTCTTTTCCGACTTTGTCCATTGCCTCGGCGAGGATGGCGCCAATGGTTTTATCGTTGTTGGCGGAAATGGTACCGACTTGGGCGATTTCGTCTCTGTCGCGAGTGGGTTTAGACATGGATTTGAGCTCGTCCACCACTTTCGCTACCGCCTTATCGATGCCGCGTTTGATGCTCATCGGGTCATGCCCCGCGGCGACAAGTTTCAGCCCCTCGCTAAATATGGCGCGGGACAATACCGTGGCGGTCGTAGTGCCATCGCCGGCTATATCAGACGTCTTGCTGGCAACCTCTTTCACCATCTGCGCGCCCATGTTCTCGAACTTGTCTTCAAGCTGAATTTCCTTCGCGACGGTGACACCGTCCTTCGTGATCGTGGG
>DASXSW010000243.1:0-4841 GCA_036505755.1 Binatia bacterium
GAACCGTCACGAGCCTGCTGCTTGAGCGCGGGCTTGCGGTTCGCGCCATGGTCCGCCGCGAGGACGACCGGGCGGCGGTTTTGCGGGCCGCTGGCGCTGAGGTGGTGGTCGGAGACCTACTCGAACCGGCCGATGTCTATCGGGTCGTCAACGGCTGCCGGCGAATCTACTTCGGCATGTCCGTATCCGCCGGTTACCTGGAAGCGACCGTGACGATGGCGGCGGTTGCCCGAGAAGTCGAGGTGAACGCATTAGTCAACATGTCGCAAATGACAGTCTCCCAGATGAGCATCCGGAACACCACCACAAGCCCTCAGCTGAACCAACTGAACTTTGACCTGTCATGCATCGCAAAAATTAAACCAAAGGAAATGGAACTATGAATACTACTTTAAGCCCAAGCCGCAGTGAGGTGGTTAGCAAATCGAGCGCAAATCTCAGAATTGGAGAAGCGAGGAATTATCAAGCATGGGTTGCGAAAGGGGCGAAACAGCCGATCGCGCTCGAAACCGTTGATCTCGGACCACTCGATGCCGAGGACGTTGAAGTGGCGGTCGAACACTGCGGTTTGTGTCACTCCGATCTCTCCGCTTTGAATAATGACTGGGGCAATTCGCAGTTCCCCGCGATTCTCGGCCACGAGGTCACCGGTCGTGTTACGGCCATGGGTCCGAATGCCAAGGGACTCAAGGTCGGACAGCGCGTCGGCGTCGGCTGGTACTCGGGGAGCTGCATGCACTGTCATCAGTGCATGTCGGGAAGCCAGCACCTTTGCCCGCAAGTGCAACCGACCATCTTTGGTCATCGCGGCGGGTTCGCGACCCACATCCGCTCGCACTGGGCCTGGGCCATCCCGCTGCCGGAAAAGCTGAACTTCGCCGAAGCCGGGCCGCTCCTGTGCGGCGGCGTCACCGTCTTCGCACCGCTGGCCATGCACGCCAAACCGACTGATCGGGTCGGCATCATCGGCATCGGCGGACTGGGGCACATGGCTGTGAAGTTCGCCGCCGCCTACGGCTGCGACGTGACCGCGTTCACGTCGAGCGAGAGCAAGTTCGATGAGGCGAAAGGTTTCGGCGCGAACCACGTCGTTTCGAGCAAAGACTCAGCGGCCATCAAGAAACTCAGTGGCAGCTTCGACCTCCTGATCAGCACGGTCAACGTGAAGCTCGATTGGGATGCGATGATCGGCACGCTCGCACCGAACGGCCGCCTGCATGTCGTCGGCGCCGTCCTGGAACCAATCCCGATCGCAGCCTTCTCACTCATCCTGCAGCAACGCAGCGTCTCAGGTTCGCCGAGCGGCTCGCCCGTGGCGATCGAGACGATGCTCGACTTTGCTTCGCGGCACAATGTCGCGCCGCAGACCGAGCACTTACCGATGAGCAAGATCAACGAGGCGTTCGCCCGGCTTGAATCTGGCAAGGCCCGTTACCGCATCGTGCTGGACGCGGATTTCTGATTTCAGAATTGGAAAACCATGAACGCAAAAAACAACGGACCCCAAACGGCCATTGTTACGGGCGCATCAAGCGGCATCGGCCTGGGGATAACCCAGGCGCTTCTCGAACGCGGTTATCGTGTCGTGGGTAATTCCCGCACGATAAGTAAATCAAAGGAGTTGAAAGCCTCTGCGGATCTCGTCCTCGTGGACGGCGACATCAGCAAAAAGGAAACGGGGATAAAAGTTGCGGAGGCCGCCATCCGGCATTTCGGTCGCATCGATCTCCTCTTCAACGGCGCGGGCATCTACATTCCGAAGCCCTTCACCGAATATACTCCGGAGGATTTTGAAGCGATGATCGGAACGAATGTCGCCGGATACTTTTTCATCACGCAACAGGCGGTGGCGCAAATGCGCAAACAGAAGTCCGGGCACATCGTGAGCATCTCCACGGTTTTAACAGATCAGCCGCTGGCGGGCGCGCACATTTCACTGCCCGTCCTCACCAAGTCCACCATTCCGGCGTTCAGCCGCGCCCTGGCGATGGAATGCGTGGCCGACGGGATTCGGGTCAATACGATCTCACCCGGTGTTGTTGACACGCCCATGCACGCTAACGACGACCCCGAGGCCCTGAAGAAACTCCACCCAATTCACCGGCTGGTTCAAGTTTCGGAAATCGTGGACGCTTTGTTGTATTTGCAGTCGGCACCAATGGTAAACGGCGAAAACATTCGAATTGATGGAGGAGCACATGCCGGCGCCAAGTGGTAATAAACCTGTCGCACACAGTCCAGGTTTGCGTGTGAGAGAACTCGGACTCGTGCTGTCCGCGCCTCCGACACCGTTGGGGGCTTACGTCGAGTCTTCGGATGCCGGAAATTTGCTCTTCCTCAGCGGAATGCTTCCGGTCGTAGATCGCAAGCTCGCCATTTCCGGCCGCCTGGGCGAGAACCTGTCGGTCAAGGAAGGCCAGGAAGCCGCGCGCATCGCATCGCTCAACGCGCTGGCAGCCGCAAAGCAACATCTCGGTGATCTGGATCGGCTTAAAAAACTCGTCAAGCTGACGGTGTTGATGGCGACGACCGAGCAGTTTGCCGAGCACGCGCCCGTGGCGGACGGAGCATCAAATCTGTTTGTCCAAATTTTTGGGCCAGAGGTCGGCCACGTTCGGTTGGTCTATGGAGTGCAAAGTTTGCCCATCGGCGCGCCTCTGATAGTTGACGTTATATTTGAAATCGAGCCAGCGCATCAATCGACTGCGAAATCGTAAACTGTCACATGAAACCAATTGTCCTGGCCACTTACTTGATAATACTTCTGACACTATGAACCCGCTTGCCCATGAAACCATAAAGGCCAAGAGATTTCGGCGAGTCTCATCCAAGCGCCCGTGAAAATGATGATGATCCGAACCACGATATCCTATGACACCCAATCACTCTTCGAATCTTCGCTTTGCGAAAATGCCGCTTAACTTTGGGACTGGCGCCATCCCGGCCCTGGGTTTCGGAACATTGATACCGGACCCGGCTGAAACCAGGAGTGCAATCACGAACGCCTTAAGGGTCGGATTTCGTCACTTTGATTGTGCGGAACGGTATCGGAATGAGCGGGAGGTGGGTGAGTCATTACAGGCAGAGTTTGCGACTGGAGCAATCGCCCGTGAGGATGTATTCATCACCACGAAGCTGTGGAATACCAATCATCGGCCAGAACGTGTCGAACCGGCGTTCGACGCGAGTCGCGAGCGCCTGGGAATCAGTTACGTAGATCTTTACCTGATCCACACCCCCTTCGCGTTTCAACCAGGAGACAACCTGGATCCCCGAGACCAAAGTGGAAATATCATTTATGACCGTGGCGTCAATCTTCTGGAGACCTGGGGAGCGATGGAAAGTCTCGCTGACCGGGGTAAGTGCAGAGCTATCGGATTGTCCGACGTCGTTCTTGAAAACCTGGTGCCGCTCTATGATGCCGCGAGGATCAAACCGGCCGTGGTCCAGGTTGAATCGCATCCGTATCTGCCTCAGACCGAGCTGTTGGAGTTCTGTAAGCAGAAGGGCATTGTTTTTTTGGCATTTGCGCCATTGGGTCATGGAATACGACCCGGCCCACTTGAAGATCCGGCAGTTCTGGCCATTGCCGGACAAACCTCTCTGACCCCAGCCCAGGTCCTGCTCGCCTGGGCGATCCAACGTGGAACGGCCGTCCTTACCACCGCGAAAACTCTGGATCGAGTTCGCGAGAACTACAACATCTCTGAGATTCCAGAAATTGCCGTTGACGAGATCAACCGAATTCAAATCAGAAGCAGGCTCAACTCGGTGATAGAGACCGGGGTTCCAGGTTTCATTGCGAAAGGTGGCTAACATTCAACACGGCGAAACATGCTTATCCGAAAAACACAAAAGCAGAACAAACAACCAAATGGAGATATGAAATGAAAAGCAAAACTACATCAGCCGTTGTTATCGTTGCGGTGTCCCTCGCTGCCTTGATCAGCATAGCCCTTGCAGCGCAGGACAAGTACAAAAAAGCATGAGCAAGAATACAGGAAAACTAGCCGGCAAAGTCGCCGTTGTAACAGGTGCATCGAAAGGCATCGGAGCGGGGATTGCGAGAGCGCTGGCCGTTGAAGGCGCGTCGGTCGTCGTCAACTATTCCTCCAGCAAACCCGGTGCGGACAAGGTCGTCGCCGAGATCATCAGCGCGGGCGGCAAAGCCGTCGCCGTTCAAGGGGACATGACGAAGAAAGCGGACATCGAGAAGCTATTTGTTGAGACGAAGAGAACGTCTGGCCGACTCGACATCCTGGTCAACAACGCGGGCATCTATGAATTCTCCCCGCTGGAAAATGTGACGGAGGAGCACTTCCACAAGCATTTCAATTTGAATGTGCTCGGCCTTCTTCTCGCTTCGCAAGCGGCGGCAAAGCTCTTTGATTCCGCTGGTGGAAGCATCATCAACATCAGTTCGCTGGCCAGCACCCTCGCGATTCCGAACGCAGCGGTTTATAGCGGGACGAAAGCGGCGGTGGATGCGATCACGCGCTCTCTTGCCTCGGAACTCGGTCCGCGGCGAATTCGCGTCAATGCCATTCGGCCCGGCATGGTGGAGACGGAAGGAACGCATTCGGCAGGCATCACCGAAAGCGATATGCGCAAGCAGGTGGAAGCACAGACGCCCCTCGGCCGCATTGGCCAACCCAGGGACATCGCCGGCGCCGCGGTTTTCCTCGCGTCGGCCGACTCGTCGTGGATCACGGGCGAATCGTTCGTCATTGCCGGAGGCACGCGCTGATGAAAACGTTCACGTTGATCCCTGTTGCCATCAGCCTGGCGGGAATTTTGGAGGCAAAAGGATGATCAAGATTCGAGAGCTCGACTAAACAAAC
>DASXSW010000244.1:0-9595 GCA_036505755.1 Binatia bacterium
GTTTCTTATGTGGACTGATTAGTTTCTATTTGTTTTTGACATCGTGCTCGACGCGCGTGAGTATTCCTACTGTTTCAGATGACGCAGTCGAACTCCTGGTACGAAATGAGGCGGCGCAGATTGTCGCCGTCAGCGAAGATAAGGATCGGTTTTCGGATTATCAGATCTATCTCTCCGATTTCCCCCGCAATGACATTCTAGGAATGAGCATCGGCAACCGCCGTATCTACATCAGTCATCGGCTCGCCAAGTTTGCCTCCACCAGTTCTTTGCATCTTTGGCTGCTCCGGCAAACCTTGGCTCACGAAATTGCTCACGAAACCGCCGGTCATGCGACGGACGATGGGTCCACCTGGTTCAATCGCAGCATGGCCGGGCGCGGCGTGTCGAGCGCCGACGTGGGACTCCCTTGGAATGTGAGATTGCGTAATTATTCGACGGATAAAGAACTGGAAGCGGATGCAAAAGGTTTGGGGTATTGGAAAATGCTCGGCTGGGATTGCGGCATCTGGGTGCGTATTCTGCAGACCTTCGAGAAGCAAAACTACGTCGGGGATGATTTTCATCCGACGGACCAACGTTTGCGGCAAGCCCAGAGGCTGTGTTCTAGCGAACAGAAACCTGGAGTGATCTGACTTCTACATCTTTCCCTATGCATCTATGCTTGATGCCGGGTAGTCGACTACGACAAACTGATCAATCGTAAGCTGACCGAATAGCCTTTGGCTCAGAGATAAGAACCTCGAAGAATTCGATAACCTTCCCGATCCCGATATCTCGCTCGCGAGACCGCCACCAGCCTCGAAGCCTCCCTAGGGCGACTTTGTCGGATCGCCAATCAGAGATCGAAGTTGAGATTAAGGAACGGTATGTTAAGTCGCGGGTGCATGGTCGTATCGAACTTCGATCCCTCGAGAGTTTCTTCTTGACGCATGACTACTTGTCATCACACTGCGCTGGAACTGTTGCCGGTAAGAAAGCGAACCATGCGATGCCGGCATTGCCATCTGACCATCGACGGCGAGGAGCTGGGCGATAGCTGTTGTCCGGAATGTCTCGAGAGATCAGGCAAACGTCTCTATGAATTCGAGGAACTGGAAACCATCAACGATACCGGGGCTACGTACAGATGCGAGGAGTGCGGTGCAATCATCAAACTTCCATGACGGAGAGACTAAGTCTGGTGGTGAAACGAATTCTCGCCGCCGAGGCAGCAGAGGACAGCTAGGGGATTCGGAATAAGTTGGGCATGTGAGGAAAGACGTTCATTTCATGAAACGGATCTGACGGTTGAACGCTGCTCACGTAGGTTGAGCTGAGCTGATCGAGTCGCGTGACGCCAAGCAGTCCCATCGTCGTAACGATCTCACTTTCGAGGATTTCGAGAACTCGTAGCAGGCCGGCTTGACCGCCCGCGGCGAGTCCCCAACCCTGAAGCTTGCCGATGCCGACGGCGCGCGCACCAAGAGCGATTGCCTTGAGCACGTCGCTGCCGCGAACAATGCCGCCGTCCAGTACGATCTCGGCTCTGCCGTGCACCGCATCGACTATCTCCGGCAGCATTTCTATCGTCGCCCGCCCATGGTCGAGCTGGCGTCCGCCGTGGTTAGAGACGTAGATCGTACTCACGCCGTGCTCCACCGCGAGGACCGCATCTTCGGCGGTCGCCACGCCTTTTAAGATGAAGGGCAATCCGGCCATTTCTCGTATGGCGTCCAATGTCTCCCAGGTAAGGCCGGCGCGATACTCGTAGCCTACGCCGCGCCGGCTCGGCGGCAACCAACGATCCATCATCTGACGCTCGCGACGGCCGTAGTGCGCGGTGTCTACGGTCAGGCATAGGGCCGAGAAGCCGGCCTGCTTAACGCGGTTAAGTAGAGTCTCGACCCACTTCAAGTCTCCTTGCACGTAAAGCTGAAATATTTTTGGGCTTCGGCCAGCTGCCGCGATTTGTTCCAGGCTAGGCTGGGTTACGGAGCTGACGAAGTTGACGGTGCCGAACTCCTCGGCGGCTTTGGCAACCGCGACTCCGCCCTCGGGGGTGATGGACTGCAGCGAACCGATGGGCGCGAGCATGACTGGGATTCTGAGCTTATGCCCGAGGACAGTCGTCGAGGTGTCGATCTTGGACACGTCGATGAGCACCCGTGGCCGAAAGGCGAGGCTATCGAGGCCGAACCGGTTTCGGCGCATGGTGGTTTCGGACTCTGCGCCGCCGGTGACATAGTGCCAAACGTTTTGCGTAAGATTGCGCCGCGCCGCCATGATGATTTCTTGATTCGTCACAAAATCCAAAGCCATACTTCCCTCCTCTTGTTTGCGGCGATCTCGGAAGCCAGGATCCTGAGAGCATAGTAATCCTCTCTACTACAACAGTCGAAATTGTTCGCAAGCCGCGATGAAATTTTCATGCTGCCAAGCTGATGAGTTTGTCCGTATCTGCTTGCCGGGCCGCCAGGAGCGCTGTGACAACTCGGTGGCCCTTTTCGGTTACTTGCCAGCGATAGGTGTGGGAAACTTTGGCGATCAATCCATGAGCGTGCAGCAAAGCCAATCGCCGAGAGACCTTGGCAGCTTGAGAGCGCTGGTGCTTTTTGTCGTTGGTTTGCCCGAAGAGCGAGGTCCGGATGTCACGGTTGCGAAAGCCCTTCAAAGCCCACTCGCCGCGGTTGACGGCGGCCAGCAGTTGGGCGTCGGCGGCGTCAAAGGGATTGAGTGCTCGGTGCCGACGCTGGTCGCGCCGCACCGGTCGGCAAACTTTAACCGCCTCCTCGGCCAAGGGGGTAGTGACGCTTGCTGCTGCCAGAGCTGTCAGGTAGCGCTCGTTGGCCGCTCTGGAAATCTGGGCGCGCCGGTAAAGATCAGCCACCCCGCGGCGCAAAGGATACCAAGCCATAGGAGCGTGGGGACGGGTTTCCGGGGTGCGAAAAACCTTAAGGTCCTCGGCGTCATGAATCGTGGTCTCCGGTCGCAGCACATTGAGGCAGTTGTAAAGTTTGATCGAATTCAGATTGACCCAGTGCTTGAGGCGTACCCCTTCGCTGCCTCGTCGCCAGTCGCTCACCACCTCGCCGCCAAACTGCCCGTTCAACTGCTTGCCCAAAAAACGCATGACTTGCTCACAGCCCAGATTGAGCATCCCATGCAACATCAGGCGTGGCACCAGCCTCTCCAGAACGCGCTGGTTGTGGAACAGCACGTCGCTGGAGAATTCGGTCTGGGGAGCGGTCCAGTAGTAGGAGAGTCCGTCCAGAGGGCGAGCGATTTTGTCGTGCAGCGGGTGATAGGTCTTTCGCAACTGCTCGCACAAACTGACCCAGTCGGTGCGCAACTGTCGATCGGCCAGCTCTTGGGACTTCTTAAAATCCTCCAACCAGGTAAAACGGTTATCGGCTTTGCGGTAGCGCAGCCCTTTCTCATCCATCTGACGGCCCAGCCAATCATGGCCGTTGAGGCAGATGTGGATGAGAAAGGGAAACCAAGTTTGCAGCCGCAGGTGCAACAATCCAAGGCGTCGGTGCTCCACGTAAAAGTACAGGTGCAGGCATTTGCCCAATTGCAGGTGAGGCTCAAGCTTCTTGGTTTGGTAATTGCCTCTCATTTTGTAGGTGCGGCAAGGTTCTACACATCGAAAGATCGCTACCAGGCCCTCTTTAATACCATCGCGCTCAGCGATCTTGCGCGCCAGCTCCTCCTTGGACAGGGCGGTGCTGTTCAAGTAGGTGAAAGGGCGCTTGAGCGATTGGGCCAGGCGCTCGGCACCCTGGCAGACCTCGTTAGTCAGTCCTGTGGCAAACTGCTTGAAGTCTTTGTACAGCACCTTGGCTTGGCTCAGATATTCCTCAAAAACTTTGGCGCAATAAAGATAGCGCAACGAACCTTGAAGGCGCAGGCGGTCGAAGGAGTGAAGAAGGCCCATGACATCTTTCTGGTGTTTCTCTATGAACAGGTTTGCGGCGCGGTTTGCTGGAGCAGAGCTTTTCTTTTCCATGAAATCCTTCTACTCCACGAACTGCGTCGTGTCAGTTCATCGTTCGCCGCGCCCTCAAGGGCTGTCAACTCGGTTGCGGCTGTGCCGCGCTAAGAACTTTGCGTCCATGCGGTGCTCGTCCTCTTTTCTCCCCGCTTCAGCCGCAGGCTGATCCGACGATGGCGGATGCGGGGGAGGGCGATGGTGGAGATGTTGAGAGTTACAATGCTCAATTCGGACTGAGTCAATGATCGTTGGAAAGCGCTCTACCAAGCGCGATACATAACTTCCAAGATTTGTTTGTGCGTTTGCGCGTCATCGATGCTTCTCGCTTGGAGTTCCGGGCTGCAGATTAGCTTGAAGGCGATCGTTGCTTGATTGACGATCATGCCCTTGCCATTCATTGTCGGATGGCCGGTCATTCGACCATGACGAAGAAAGATCGTTTCTTCAGGATGATAAATCAGATCGTAAAAGCGCGTCTCCGGCGGGACGCTTCGCGCGAGAGCCATTGAAGCGAGATTGTTGGCGTTAATGGCCGCCGCCGCAGTGGCGGGCAATCTCGTGTTTTGCTCTTGCGAGATCCTTTCCGCAAAAGCGGGTGAATGAGCAGGGGCCAAGGCAGAGTACGGCTCGAGCGTCACTGCCATACCATTGGGCAACTTGCGGACGCCGCCCTGGCCTTTGGTCGTGCAGTTGATGATGCAGCCCGCTTTCGGCGCCCAGTCAGCCATTTCTTTTTCACTGATGCCCAGCGCGAGGCGCTTCGCTTTTTGCAGGTCCGTCGCCAAAGACATTGCGTGTTGCAGCGTACGGTTGCAGATAACTAGTTGTCCCCCCTCGAGCAAATCCGAAACGTGAAATGCCACGGCTCGCGCCGATCCTCCGGCGCCCAGCAGCAGAACCGTCGTTTCCTTCAGCGATGATATGAAACTCTCGGCCCGGCCCGGTTGGCGCGTAAGAATGCTTTCGATGAAACCTTCGCCGTCCGTGTTATAGCCAATGAACCGGCCGGATCGACTTCGCACGATGGTATTTACCGCTTGAATGCGTTGGGCGCCAGGATCGATCTCGTCAAGATAATCCATCACCCGCACTTTGTACGGAACCGTGACGTTGACGCCGATGAAGCGCGCAGTATCTTTTAGGGCAGCCAGCAGATTGCCCAGATGCGCATCGTCGACATCGAACGGCAGATAGACGGCGTCGATGCCAAGATCGTCAAACGCCGCATTCCACAGTCGGGGACTCCTGGAATAATGCGACGGAGCATCGCCGATGACGCCGGCGATGGATTTCTCGCCAAGGGCAGAGTCCTCGAGTGTATTGACGATACAATTCTGAATAGCCGCCAAATTTCTAGATATTGCCATACGCGGAATGTGCCACCGTTAGATTAGTGCCACGGGGTCGTGTTATTGGCAACCCGCGGGCGAAAATCGATGGGCTCAGGCGGATTTTTTAATGGCGAACTTGCCGTCGGAAAATGACAGCAGCGTGCTGCGGTTGTCCAGCAGGGTTTCCAATGCGACGTCCCGACCCCACAGTTGGTGCAGGTATTTTAGAGTTTTCTCGGCGTATTCGAGCTGCAGATCGCGCCCATCATGGGCGTGCTTGAGCAGCAGTGTGTGGTTGTGAGTGTAGTCGGAATCGATGACTTTGATAACCGGCAGGGTTCCGGTACCGACATTTTGGATGAGTGTCTCTTTGATCTGGCGCCAATTGTCTTGGTCGGCCACGCGGGTCACTACATGCTCGTTACCCCGCGCCTTGTATTCGAAGAGATTGAGTTCGCGGATCAGCTCCTCGGTGAGATAACGGCGTAAAAAAGAAGTGTCGCGTTCCACCTCGCGCACCTCGAATAATTTTTCCTTGCTAGTCTTTTTGCGCGGACCATATTCCTCGATCTCTTCAGCCGTCGGATGATTCCAACGTTTCTCGATATCTTCCCAAACTTTCATGCCGACATGATAGGGATTGAGGCTGCCAGGCGTTGGACGCAGGACTTGGGTGTGCCGCACAATAAATTCCAATTGAAGTTTTTGCGGCAGCTCCAGGGTGTCGAGGATTCGCTTGTGCCAAAAACTGGCCCAACCTTCGTTCATAATTTTCGTTTCGATCTGCGGCACGAAATATTGTGCCTGTTCATGCACGATCGTCAGTAAGTCCCTTTCCCACTCGGCGAATTGCGGGTGGTGGTCACGAATGAAAATCAATAGATCCTCGTCGGGATAGAGCGGAACCTTGTCGAGATCCGGCTGAACATGTTGATGGCGCCGATGAATGGCGCTGAAAGGATCGGGCGGCGGTTCCGCTTCCTCCACCTTCATCCGGCGCTCCTCGGTGACCGTGGGTTTTTTTATGGCGAGATTGCGTCTGCACTGCAGTGAAAGAGCATGAGCGGCATCGAGGATCGCTTCGACTTTTTCCAGACCGATGCTGGGGTCTTCGATGTATTGACGGACCCGGTTCGCGTGGCCCTTGAAGCTTTCAATGGTATATTCGGCGCGGGTAGAGCGAAAGGTAAAATTATTTTTAAAAAAATCGTTGTGCCCATACACATGGGCGATGGTCAGAACCTGCAACGCGAGACTGTTGTCGTGCATGAGATAAGCGATCGACGGATTGGAATTGATCACCATCTCGTAGGGCAGGCCACTGACGCCGTACTCGTAGAGCGTCTTGAGCTTTTCGAAGCTCTTACCGTAGGACCAGTGCGGGTAGTGGGAGGGCATTCCCGAGTAGACCATGTAAGCAAGCATGTCCTCGTAGTCGCAGATTTCGAACTCTTGGGGAAAGGGATCGAGGCCGAAACGCTCGACGAGCGTCATGACCCGCTCGTTCCACCGTTCGAGATCTGCGACAGTATAGTCGGGAGCCATGGAGATGTGTTTAGGCTGCGTCTTCGCGGGCGCGATCTTTAGATAGGAAAGTCTTGAACGAAGTCCAAATATCCTCTTTCTTTTGGATCTGCACGGTTTGGAAATTCGGCTCCTGAATCTGTGAAAAGAACGTGATCATACTGCTGCCGTAATAGCCGGAACCAAGCGGCTTTATCTCGCCGTAACCGAACAAATTGGCGGTCCGAGTCAGTTCCTGGGCGGCCTTGAGGGCGGCGTCGTTGTCCGACTCGAAGTTGTCGCCGTCGGAACAATGGAAGACGTAGACATTCCAAAGCGCTGGATGATAACGCTCCTCGATGATCTCCAATGCCTTGACGTATCCCGATGAAATAAACGTTCCGCCGGATTCACCCTTGTGAAAAAATTCTTCTTCGGTCACTTCCCGGGCCTCGGTGTGATGCGCTATGAAGACGATCTCGACGTTCTGATAGCGCGTGCAGATAAACTGGTACAAGAGAAAAAAGAAGCTGCGCGCGAGATACTTCTTCATTGTATCCATTGACCCGGACGTGTCCATGATGCACAACACGACGGCATTGGACTCGTTGCGCGTGTCCGTTACCGTGTGATGATACCGCAAATCGTCCTTGTGAAACGGAAAGCGCTCCGCGGGTGCGCCCGATGGCTGTCGCCTGAGCGAAGCCTTTTTTCTCTTGACGCGCGAGCGAGCGGTGCGCTTTCGGTCTAAGCGCACGCGGATACCTTTCCGCCGTACGCCCTTTTGCCGGAACTGCCGCTCCACCTCAATTTGGCGCAACCGTTTCCGCTCGATGTCCGGTAATTCCAGATCTTCGAACATCAGATCGATCAGTTCATCGAGACTGACATCGGTTTCGTAGTAATCGACGCCGGGACGGTCGCCGGCTTGTTGGCCCGATTTGCCGTCCTGTCCCTGCCCAACGACATCTCCAGGCTTGGGCTCGCCGTCGCCCCCTTGGCCAACGCCGGGCGCGTTCTCGCCGTAGATGAATCGATATTCTTTAACGCCGCGAATGGGGACTTTAATGATGCGGTTTTTATCTTTGCCGATGATGGATTCCTCGGCGATGATGTCGGCAATATTATTGCGGATCGCTTCCCGTACCTTCTGTCGATGACGCAGCCGGTCGCCGGCGCTGCGATCGCTGCGTTGACCCGATGACGGATTGTAGGAACGGAAGATGGTCGACAAGTTGTCACCCGGAAAACGGATTGGAATTCCTCCTGATCTTTCCTGCTGCCTCCGCTAATCCTTCCACAGATTATTCGCCGCGTACTTGAGCACGACATCGACGCAGCTCGGGCAGTACCCGTGTTCTAATAGATTCTTGACCATGGCGTTATACTTTTCTGACTGCTCTTCGTCGCGCATGCGCGATTTGGTGATGACGCGGCTCAAGTCGCGCACGGAAGTGATCAGTTTTTTCTCGATGGCTTCTTTCAAAGGCTCATAGCTTCGATAGTCGATCTTTTCGCCGCGCCGGTTGGCCGCCCACAGATACGCGATGACCTCTTGGCGAAAACCATCCGCCGCTGACCCGATGATCGCAATTTGCTCCTCGATGGACTTCATGAACCCCTCATCCGGCGCCAGCTCTTCTTTGGTGTTGCGGTCTTTCACCTTGCTCTTGTTGACGTAAGCCTCGGCATGGTCGAGATAGTTTTGGAACAGCGCTTCGGCTTGTTCCTGATAGGAATAAACAAAAGCGCGGGTGATCTCCTTCTCGAGAATCTCCAGGTATTCTTTGTGCAGCGTGTCCTGGAGGAACTCCAGGTATTGCTTTCGCGTGTCATCAGAAAGGTCCGCTTCCTTGACCATATTGATCAGAGCTTCACGCACGTTTATCGGGTTGATGCAGTTCCCGGCGGCGTTGTCCGAAAGGGCGTTGTCCAAGGCCTTCATAATGAAACGGGTTGAAATGCCGGACATGCCTTCCCGCTTACCGCTGTCCCTCAGTTCGTCAACGTCGACTTTCTTGGCCCTGCCTTTCTCGACGACTTCTTCGCCGTTATAAAGCTTGAGCTTGGTCATGAGATCGCATTTGTTGGTCGGCTCGAGGCGCGAAAGAATCGCAAACATCGAAGCGACCTCCAACGTATGGGGGGAGACGTGGGCACGGAAGTCCGAGTTGCGGATGATTTTCTGATAGATTTTGACTTCCTCGGAGAGTCTTAGATTGTAGGGGACCCGAACCACGACGATGCGGTCGAGAATCGCTTCATTGGTATGGTCCGCTTTGAACTTTTGCCACTCGGCTTCGTTGGAGTGGGCGACAATGACCGTGTCGACGTAAACCAAGCCATGACGACCCGGCGCCGGCACGACCTTTTCCTGAGTCGCAGTGATCATGCAGTGGAGATATTCGATCTCGTTTTTGAAAACCTCGATGAACTCGACCACGCCGCGGTTGCCGATGTTCAACGCGCCGTTCAGTTCCAGGACTCGCGGATCGCCTTCCGAATAAAGGTCCAATTTCGAAATGTCTTCACTCCCGATCAGCACCGAGGTGTCTTGATTATTGGGATCGACTGGTGGGACCACGCCGATGCCGACGCGCGCGCGTTTGGAAAAACTAACCGTGCAAATCGGGAATTCCTCATACTTGCCACCATACTCCTGCACGAGTTTGTAGCGGCACACCGGGCAGAGGTCGCCTTCCACGTGCACGCCTAGCATTTTTTCAAACTCTTTCCTGAGATGGCGCGGAATCAAGTGCAAGGGTTCCTCGAACATCGGGCATCC
>DASXSW010000245.1:0-10886 GCA_036505755.1 Binatia bacterium
ACAAAGCGTGGCGTTCCAGCAACAGCTCAATAGAGAGCTTGGCCCGGTAGGACCGGCTCATTCTTTTCTTAGCTGAACTACTTTAGGGTTGCCGGTTTCCTCGCTATGAGCTGTCGTTGCCTTACGCAGCAGTCCCGGCGCCACGTTCCAGTGCTGTCCGCTGTCAGTGATGACCGTAACCGTTTTCTTGTTGTAACGAGTGATTATGCCAAGCAGAGCCGGCCGACCTTCTTGCTGAAATGTGACCCGGTCGCCGATTCTAAAGTCGAGCATCTGTGAGTGCGCGCGCATCTGGTTCAAGAACCGCAATCGCGCCACGATCCGGTTGTTTAGATCAATCAGTTCTTCTTCGGTGAGTTTGTCGATGTCAATATTCATACCGATACTCCTTTTTGCCGCGTGCTACGTTAACTTGCAAGACTTAATCGTGTGCGTCGGATTCGCCGTGTTCAATGTGTTCGGCATCGCTTGCTTCAGTGCTTGATTTCTCCGCTCCAGCGGTCCCGATGGGTCCAGAACGGGCAGCTTGGACACTTCTCCCCCTCAGGATAGTCGATGCGTTCTTCATGTGGGCAGCCAATGATCCGGTCGGCAATGACAACACTCTTTGCTCCTTGTTCGCGGACGAAGAGCATGATTTTCTCATTCACTTCATGATCGCGTCGGATGTCAGCGCCGTCGCTGAACCAACGTTCCATCGCAATAGGGTTCTGATCGTCACCGGCGACGATCCCCACAGCGACTTTGGTGGCGAGCTTGTCGTTCGGCCCGTAGTACGCGACGGTAGCGACTGGATAACCGGAGAAGCCGCGGTCCGCTTTCTTTCGCAGCGCTTTGGTATGTCGTTCGCGTAGTGTCAAGGCGCGGTTGCCTTTCAAGCGGATTTTAAGATGGCAAACGGACTGACGCTAAGCCACCGCCGACGCGAGGGATTCTGGAGCGTATGGCGCGTTCCGGACCTGTCGCGACGGTAAACAGCAATCCGTGGCTGTTGGCTCCAGAGCACTGTGAGGCTGTCGTCTCCAATACTCATTTCTTTGAAAGTGCGGCTTGGCAAAGCCGTAAATTTTCCCGTGCAAGATCATCAGAAGCGTCCATCGCCACCGCTCTCAGCAGCATTTCTTCTGCCTCCTTAAGACGACCCGCTTCAGAGAGACTCCATCCCAGATCGTTCGTCAGATCCTGACGATCAGGCTCAAGGTCCAGCGCCTTGCGCGACGCCGCCATGGCTTCATCAAACAGCCCTTGGTGTCCCGCGCAACAACCGAGCCCTTGGTAAACTGACTGCGCGATCGGGAAACCTCGAAACAGCTCCTTTATAGATCTCCAATGCTTCTCTATACTTCTTCCTTTGAATGAGGAAGTTTCCGGCCCTTGTCTATTACCTGCCAAAGATCCCCAAATTCGTCCGGCAGCGAAAGCAGAGAATGGAACAGACGTCTTCCCTTGGCCTCTTTGCCACGCTGGTATTCGATCGACCCCATTGTGAGAATCGCAGGCGCATAGTCCGGCTTTATCTCCAGCACTCGTTGGGCAGCGGCAATGGCCGCTTCTATATCGCCGAGAGCATTGCGGAAGATACTTTCCGCGTATTGCGCTTCGGCTCCGAACAGCTGCCAACCGTCGAACGATTCGCTCATATTATTGGTCTTACGCGCCATAAAGAGCTCTATCAACACGGACTATGCGGCGTGAACTGGCCAGCGAATCTATCGACCCAAAGCCTAACGCGATGCTGCTGAGCCGTCGTAGAGAACGTATCTGTGATTACCATAATCGATTATCGGCTCCAGCGGCGGCCGCGAAGTGATGTTTTCTAACTTTTTCTAACATTAATGAGCTACAAATCGGCCCGCGAGAACCTCCAGGCTCTAACTACTCCCGACAGCAATATCAATCCGGATGTCATGTTGAGCGAAGCGAAACATCTCGCAGTTCTAAGATATCAGAAAGTCGAGATTCTTTGGTGGAATTTATCCTGGGCGTCAGAATCACATCGCGATACGGTTCGATGGCCAGCAGAGCCTGCAGGCTCCGCAAGGCCCCCAGTGCCCTCTTGTCTCTCTCTCACTTCACTGCCTGCTGCAGTCCCTCTTTCTTGGCGATTTCCAGGGCGGTGTTCTTATCGCGCTCGATCATCGAGCGAAACTCGGCTGGCGCGATGTATTGCACAACACCGCCGGTTTTTTCGATCCTGGCGCCGAATTCCTTGGACTTGATAACTTTCTCGGCGGCGGCCGTCAGCGTATCAATGACCGGCTTGGGCGTGCCGGTAGTGACGAAGGCGCCGGCCCAACTGTCGAGATAATCACCTTTGATTCCTAGAGAGGCGGTCGTCGGGACCGAGGGCAACTCCTTCATCTTGTTGGCACCCATGAGCGCCAAGGTCCTGAGCTTCCCCGCGCTTTCCTGCGGCAGAGTCGCGATGGCGGTGCCAATGACAAAATCCAGATGCCCGCCCAAGAGCGCCGGAATGTATTCTCCGCCGCCTTTATAAGGGACGTGTTTGATCTTGATGCCGGTGACCTGGGAAAGAATCAGCGAATTGAAATGGCCGCCCACGCCCGTGCCCGCGGTTCCGTAGGAGAGTTTGTTCGGATTCTTTTTCGCCGCCTCGATCAAGTCGTTGAGGTTTTTATAAGGGGATTCCGCCCTCACCGTCAGGCCGTCGGGCGCAGATGTGATGAAGGCGATAGGATAGAAATCTTTGTTGGCGTCGTATTGCACGTCCTTAAGAGTAACTGGCGCCAAAACCATTCCGCCGAGGGTGTTCACCAAAATACTGTATCCGTCCTTGGCTGCATTGAGCATGGTAGTGGCGGCCAGGCTGCCGGTCGCGCCGCCCTTATTGATCGGGGCGATCGGTGTATTGAGCACTTTCGACATCTCTTCAGCGAAAATTCTGCCGGTGACGTCGGCAAAACCGCCCGCGGGAAATGCGACGACCATCTCGATCGGTCTTGAAGGGTACTTCTCCTGCGACCAGGATAGCGCTGGTGCCGAACAGAGGGCGAGCGCCTGCACCCAAGCAAATGTCGCCGGCAGAAGTTTTTTGCGCAATTGAATCATCTTTTTCCTCCCTTCGAATCAGAAACGGAAGATCCCTTTGGGAAGCCGGATCTTTAGCCACAGCTCAAATATCGCAAAGCTCGCCAGCGCCGCCGCACTCGCCACCCCGAGGGATCGGACCCAGTTTGTGTCTCCGATGCAGCTCAGTAAAAAACTCACAAGCACAAATGTCGTCAAAACAAAACCGAGCCTTTCTAAAAAGAAGGCGTACAACAAGAGAGAGAGAAGAACCAGAGCAATCTTTGCCCAGTTCAACTCCTCCATTTCCCGGACTGTGTCCTCGGACCTGCGAACGGAATCGGCGAGAACGACGAGCGATAAGATCACCAGGATCAGTCCTGACCAGAAAAAGATGAAACCGGCGCCGGGCTCAGTGACGCTCCCCAACCCGAGTCGGGTCGCTCCATAACATGCCAGGATTCCCACGACGATCCAGAAAAGCGCGCTGGCGCCGACGGTAGTTATCTTAGTCTTCTTCACTGAGTCCACGCCCCAATCTTATTTGGCTGAACAGCGGCGTTACGAGTACGATGATGGAAAATATAATGAACGCCGCTGATATTGGCCGCTGCAGGAAGATCAATAGGCTGCCATCGGAGAGAATCAGCGAGCGCCTTAAAGCGGTCTCGAGCAGAGGACCTAAAACGAACGCCAGCACTAGCGGCGCCGGCTCGAATGCGAATTTTTTCATGAGCAGCCCGACCAGGCTGAAAGTGACCGCGATGTAGATGTCGATGGTGCTGTTATTGAGGCTATAGGCGCCGATCAGGCAAAACAGGATGATGAAGCAAGAAAGATAAGAGTAAGGAATTTTCAATACCCGCACCCACATGGGAATCAATGGCAGGTTGAGGATCAAGAGCATGACGTTGCCGATGTACATGCTCGCGATCACCCCCCAAAACAGGTCCGGGGAATTCTTGATTAGCAATGGCCCGGGGGTGAGGCCGTAGATCATCAGCGCGCCGAGCAGAATCGCCGTCATCGCAGTGGAAGGGATGCCCAAGCTCAGAAGCGGGATGAAAGTTCCACCGACTGCGGCGTTGTTGCAGGCCTCCGGCGAAGCGACCCCTTCGATCGCCCCGTTGCCAAATCGTTCCGGATGGCGCGAGAGTTTCTTTTCGAGGGCATAGCTCAAAAACTGGGGCACGATGGCGCCCACTCCCGGTAAGAGTCCGAGGAAAAATCCTAACAGGGAGCCGCGCGCTATCGGGCCTAGAGATCGTCTCCAGTCTTCACGATCGGGGAAAAGCCCCTTGATTTTTCCGGCAAAGACTTCGCTTTTGTTCAATACGCCGAGGTTCTCCAGAACTTCGGCTATGCCGAATAGCCCCATGACCACCGGCGCTATGCCGATGCCGTCCGCGAGTTCCAGTATGCCGAAAGTGAACCGGGGCGTTGCCGTGATGGGATCCAGGCCGATGCATCCCAGAAGAATGCCGACGACCGCCATCATCAGAGCTTTGGCCATCGACCTTCTCGCTAGATAGGCGACCACGGTCAAACCCATGACCATGAGGGCGAAGTACTCAGGTGGGCCGAATTTGAGCGCGAAATCGGCGAGCGTCGGCGCGAGCAGGATAAGACCGAAGATACTGGCGGTGCCGGCAATGAAGGAGCCGAACGCGGAGATCCCGAGAGCTGCGCCTGCTCGGCCTTGGCGGGCCATCTGATAGCCATCGAAACAAGTGACGACGGAAGAAGCCTCGCCGGGGATATTCAGTAAGATCGAAGTCGTCGAGCCACCGTACATAGCGCCATAGCAGATGCCGGAGAGCATGATGATGGCGGAGATCGGATTCAGCGTGAAGGTAGCCGGCAAGAGCAGCGCGATGGTCGCCGTCGGACCGATCCCGGGAAGGACGCCGACCAGGGTTCCCATGGTGACGCCGATGAAGCAATAGAGAAGGTTCTGCGGCTGCAGCGCGATGTTAAAGCCGTGAACGAGACTCGTTAGAGACTCAAGCATGGATTACGCGAAGATCCTCTCGGGATGGAAGAAAAGCAAATTTATCACACATTCAGGGCAGCGCGTTTTCTTTGCATGCGACGGCCGCCGTGCCGCAGCCTTTGTGAGGCCGGGATTAGTCCATCAGGTCGAACCGATTTGTCGGGCGAATTTAGCTCGCGGGTCGAAAAGAAGTCAATTGCGCTGCGTTATTTTTGGCTGTAGTTTCCGGCGATGGCAAAGCTTATTTCAGCACCAACCGTAGTTCCCGCGGCCGGGCGGCGCCGAAGATCATCGAGGAGTTTTTCGGGCGGGCGAACTCGCAAGCATCTCTGATCAGCATCGCCAAGATGACCAGCCCTGCGGGCTGGTCAGAGCCGGGGCAGACGCCGGAGTTTGATGAGTATACCGAGGGCGCGGAATATATTGCGGTGTCTGCCAGGGTTTTCACCGCAGACCGTTCACCGCGACGAATAGCGCGCTACCCGCGTTATTTCTTAATGATTCTATAGCCAGAGTTGTCCAAGGCATTAAAGATTTGAATGACTTCATTTGTCGGTTGGTAACCGGCATTGCCCATAATCGAGCGCACATATGAATCCTTCCATTTGGGATGACCGGTGGTATCCAGGTATTCCTTGTTGACCAAAATCGATAGCACCAATTTTTGAAGTGCTGAAGCGTAGTCGTTTTCAGCGCGGTTTCTCGTCATGATGACCGACGGCACGGCATGGGTCTCGCTTGCGTCCGCCCAGGAGTAGACTGCCTTTTCGATTTTCTTTTTTGGATAGATCTGTTCCAAGCCGCTGTCCGCTGGTAACGTGACGAAGTGAAAGCTCTTGTCAAGGTTCTGAAAAGCCGGAACCGGCGCGCCGCCGACGAAGATGAGCGCGTCGATGTCACCTTTGCGGAGCTTTTGGACAGCATCCTCCGGCGCGTCGAAGACCGCGTCGATTTTCAAGCCAAAGCCAGCCAGCAAAACTTCTGCTGTCAGCGCTGAGCCGCTTTTTTCCGGTCCCACAGAAACTTTTTTGCCTTCGAGTTCGGTCAGCGTGCGAATGTTTTCGTTCGTCGCGATAACGTGGATTTCCTCGAGGTAGAGATTGAGAACGACTTTTGTTTCTTGCAGGACGTTGATGCCGGTTTCCTTGAGCATGATCTCGGCGACAAAGCGCAAGACATCCAGTTGCATGATTGCCAGGTCGACTTTCCCTGCGCCGAGTAAATTAATGTTATCGAAGGAGCCATTGGTCTGAATGATTTCAATCGGAATACCGTCTTTCTCAGCAATTTGCTTGATGTCCTGGGCGATTTTGAAGTAAGTGCCTTCGGCGGAGCCGGTGGCAATAGTTAAAGCCGAAGCATATCCATAACAAAGCAGAGCGAAGACAACTGGGAGTATCATTTTCATTTCTATCCTCCAGGTCGGGGTGAGGTTAATTAAAATTCGACCATCTGGCGCCGTCAAGCTTGCTCGTCAAATCTACTCAATCGGCGATTAGCTTAGAAAAACGCGCCACGACAAAAACTCCGATCATCGCCAACGCGATCGAAAGCTTGAGCGCCGCGCCGAGGACGAGACCGATCGTCGCGCCGATACCGGCGCGCGTTGCCTGGCGTAAATTTTTTTGGGCAAGAAGTTCTCCGATCACGGCGCCGATGAACGGGCCAAAAATGACGGCGGGAAATCCGAGAAAGATGCCGACGATGGAGCCGATGATCGCGCCGATTACGGCCTTTCTAGACGCACCAAACTTTTTGGCACCAAACATGGTCGCCCAGAGATCGATACCATACGTGAGCAGGGCGAGTACGGCGAGGACTACAATCGTCCACAGCCCTACGTAAACAAAGTCTTCGGCCCACGCCGCCAGCAGGAGTCCGGCAAAAATCAGCGGTGCGCCGGGGATTGCCGGGAGAACCAATCCCACCAGGCCGGCTCCGATAAGGGCGGTGGCAAGAATCCAAAAAAGAATAGCGGCATCCATCCAGGCGGCTCGATGAAACCCAGTGCTAGCCGGGATTATTCATAATTGATCAACATCTTGGGAGGGAGCGCCCTCAGAAGGCGACAATGCTTTTGCTTCGAGTAAAATAGCCAACAGCTGGCCAAGCACGGGACAGGTCATAAAGAAATGTTCTTCTACGCCGACCCGTCAGGGCTCTCTCCTCGGCTCACGCTCCGGTTGGCCGCGTGTTACGATTTTTTCTGGAGAGGGGAATAATCCGCGCTGGCATTGAGCGCCGCGGGTGACGGCTGGAGTTGAAGATCAGCAACAGCCGCGGTTTCGCTTGGATCGGCCAATTGAGCCGGGCTGCGGGCAGGAGCCAGCCGTCGAGCGATTATCTTGTATACATCAGGGGAAAAACCAAAACCGATATGGGTGGTGCGTACTTCGACATGCTCGACATTCGGTGTAATCCGGTCGATGCACGCTTCCCAGGCCACCACCGCATCCGTGCGCGAATAGATCGCGATCACCGGCGCGGTCAGCGAAACTTGGTTGCGCAGCTCGACCTCTGCGGCGATGGCGTCGACATCGATGCCGCGACGGCGAAACAACTCTGCAACGATAGTATATTTGGGTCCGCCGATGACCGGAGTGCCCAGGGTAATGACGTGACCGACGAGATCGGCGCGCTCGCGGGCAAATTCGCGCGCCAGATAGCCTCCGAAGCTCCAACCGATGAGGTGAACTTTCTGATGGCTTCTTCGAGCGAAGGACGCGACTCGCTTCAATATTTTCGGGAGCAACTCTGACGCATTACCGGTGTTTCGGCCCAAGCCCCAGCCGCGCGCGCGATAACCAAGTAGTCGAAGATAACTCTTAAGAATGACGGTTGAGCCATCGCCAGCACCATAGCCAGGCAAGATGAGCACCGGTTGGCCCTGCCCGCGCGGTTGCCGGGCCAGCTCAGGGAAGCGAAGCAACAGTCGTGGCAATTCCATTAAGCCACGGGCTTCACGAATCACACGGGAAGTGTCGGGTGCCTGCAAGCGGTCGGTCATGTGTCAGTTGAGCAGCTTTTCCATTATCGCGAGTAGTGTACTGCGGATGCGCTCACGAAACAACGGCCGGTGTCGGGTCGGGCATAACAAAGGCGCCCATGGCCGGGCGATTGGCAGTCACACGATGGTTAAGCCTTGGTCAACGGTGGGATACGCGAGCTGGGGCATGAGCTCTTGCTTCATCCGAGCGGTGTCGGCGACAACGGAGGTCATCGCCATGTCGACAATGTCGCGAGTCAGAGGAGTGCTGGTATGCAAGAAGACCGCACCGTTTTCGCAGAGCGATGCTGCCCAATAGAAGGCAAAAGCGGGCAGGCGCCAGGGTTTTCGATACCCCCAATGAGTCGCAAGTCGGTCCAAAAATTCTTGTAACGGGAGCGGGCGGTCGTCGCATAAATTGTAGATACCGGACAGATGGTCTCTTTCAATACTACGCTCGACCAGCGTGAGAAAGTCTGGCAGCGCGAGCAGGTGAACCCAGGTTGGCTTAAGCCAAACGGCGAGGATCCGCTTGCGCATCAGCCAGCGCGCCGCCTCGGTTAATTTTACGCCTCGTCCGTAAACGACACCCGCACGCAGCACCAGCGGGTTCATGATTTTGTTTTCGCAAGCAGTGAAAAGATATTTCTCGGCTTCGAGCCGCGTGCGCGCGTGGATCGACTTGGGATGGACGTCCAATTTTCCCCGAGCCGGGGCGCTGGGCGTCGTGCCTTCTTCGACGTGAGGAAAACTCACCAATATAAATTTTCGGACGCCGGAGTGGAGTGCTGCGTCGACGATGTTTTGTACAAAGACGGTGTTGGTCCGATGAAGAAAGGTTTCGGGACGCGCCTGAAAAAGCACTCCGGCGAGGTAGACGATGCAGTCGATATCTTTACAGACTGAGTGAAGCGAACTCGGCTCATTTAGATCCGCTTGAATGATTTCTGCGTTGGCGTCTTGCGGCAAATCGAAAGGAAGCGCTCGCTTGTGTGTCAGCAAACGCAGCCGATGAGGACTTCCGAGCAAGTGCTTTGACAGATGGGAGCCGAGATTACCCGAGGCGCCGACGATGAGGATGTTCACGATTTAGGCGCCAGGCTATTTTGTTTTTTGTGGATACGGGCACAGGTCTTTGACCGTGCACTCAGTGCACCTTGGCTTCTTTGCCACACAGACGCGCCGGCCGTGATACTGCATCAAATGGCAAAAACGCACGCGCTGTCTCTCAGGAACGATTTCCGTGAGGTCGGCTTCGATCTTATCCGGATCGGTTTTTGTGGTAAAACCCAGGCGTTGTGCGAGGCGCATCACGTGGGTATCAACGCCAATGGTTTGTTTGCCGAAGGCGTTGCCGAGGACAATATTCGCGGTCTTGCGCCCGACGCCGGGCAGGCTGACGAGGTCTGCCAAATTGTCGGGTACTCTGCCGCCGAAGCGCTCGACGAGCTCTTTACAACAATTGTGAATTGACTTCGCTTTGTTACGATAGAAATTGATCTTGCCGATCTGGCTTTGGAGTTTGGGCAGCGGGGCGCCGGCGTAATCAGCAGCGGTGCGATTGGTTTTGAACAATTCCGTGGTGACCTTATTGACCAGATCGTCGCGGGCTTGCGCAGCGAGGATTAGGGCGATCAAGAGTTCGAGCGGGTTGGCGAAGTCGAGATCGAGCTTGGCGTCGGGATGAGCCTTTTCCAGCCGGCCAATGACCTTTTTGACTCGCGTTTTTTGTCTGCTGATGTTTGATTGTCTTGTTGAATCTGCCATTTTGGTTTAGAGAAAAGATATGTTAGCAGAATGCAGGTTGTCAAAGGGAGGAATTATTCAATGGATGTAAAAGAACTTAGAAAGTTGCCGATGCCGAAGCTCAGGGATTTGGCGAAGCAGGAAACCGATCTCACGGGCGTCGGAGGTATGGAAAAAGAGCAGCTGATAAAGGCCATCGCCGCCGCCAAGAGTATTCCTTACGACGAGACTCACAAGGACTTGAACGCGATTCATGCGGTAAAGCAGGACATTCGAGTGCTGCAGAAGCAGAAGCTTGAGCTGCTCGGATCGAACGGCGACCGCAAGAAAATCAAACGCGTGAGGCGCAAGGTCAAATTGCTGAAGCGGGTCACGCGCCACTTAGCCCATGACGCTAAGTTGGCAGCAAAGGAGGCAGATGCGAAGGCCGCCGCGGAAAAGGCGGCGACGGCAGCCAAACCTGCGGCCCCCGCCGAATCACCTCCGGCTGCCTGAGGGGAACCACGTATGCCCTCATTGCCTTCTGTGCGCGGCCGCGGATCAGCGAGCAATCCGAAGAACCGCTTCGAGGCTATTGAATGGGTGCCCGAGCCGCCGGAGCATAGCGACGATGTCTCATCGCCCGACACGCAGTTTTTTTCGGATCATTCCAAATCGGTTATCGCCTATAACGACAGCCCCGACGTCGGCTTCGACGCCAGCATCAACCCGTACCGCGGCTGCGAGCATGGCTGCGTTTACTGCTACGCCCGCCCGACGCATGAATATCTCGGCTTCTCTTCGGGCCTGGATTTTGAAACCAAGATCATGGTCAAGGAAGACGCGCCGGAACTTTTGCGCTGCGAATTAGCAAGCCCAAAGTGGAAACCGCAACTGGTCGCGCTCAGCGGAAACACCGATTGCTATCAGCCGGTAGAAAAGAAAAAGCAGCTGACGCGGCGCTGTCTCGAGGTATTGCTGGAATTTCGCAATCCGGTGGTGATCGTCACGAAAAACTATCTGGTGACGCGCGACATCGATATTCTCGCCGAGCTGGCGCGCTATGACTGCATCGGTGTAACGATTTCATTGACGACCCTTGATTTCAAGCTGTCTTCGCTATTAGAGCCGCGGGCATCGCGCCCGGCCCGGCGG